>JBDRZP010000008.1 GCA_039804025.1 candidate division WOR-3 bacterium | reverse complement strand
TCTGTATATTTTCCCATCTTAACCTTTATAAAATAGGTGTTCTTATTAATTCCAGATAAGTTTATTTCAAGCCTCTGCATACCTTTCTCAAAATACCCATAATTCCTCTTTTCAATTAATGAACCATTTATGTTATAGAAATCTAATTCAATTTCAGAGGGTTCCTTTATATCAAAAACTAAAACAAGAGATTTTGAGTTCCTTAATATATAAAGGTTATTTTTTTCCTTCGTAGGTTCTGGTTTAGAAGGTTTTAAATATTCATCAATTGAAAGACCACCTTCAAACTTTAAAATGAATGCATCAAAATCCCCTGCATTTGTTCCCTGATAATATGCACCACCACCTGGATCTTGTGTTGGAAAATTAGTTGAATAAGTATACCCTGTTACAAAAACATTACCATTTGCATCCCTTGTAATTGAAAAGCCTCCATCATCACTATTTCCACCATAATAAGTAGCCCATAGCCTTACTCCTGAATTGTTGAATTTTAAAATGAATGCATCATAACCACCTAAATTTGATCCCTGATAATATGCACCTCCACCTGGATCTAATGTTGGAAAATCATTTGAATAAGTTACTCCTGTTACAAAAACATTACCATTTGCATCCGTTGTAATTGAAAAGCCTCCATCATCACTATTTCCACCATAATAAGTAGCCCAGTTTCTTACCCCGGAATTATTAAATTTCAAAATGAACACATCACTCCCTCCTAAATTTGTTCCCTGATAATATGCACCTCCACCTGGATTTTGTGTTGGAAAATTAGTCGACTTACTATCTCCTGTTACAAAAACATTACCATTTAAATCCGTTGTAATTGAAATCCCCTCATCATTATCATTTCCTCCATAATAAGTAGCCCATAGCCATACTCCGGAATTGTTGAATTTTAAAATGAATGCATCATAACCACCTGCATTTGATCCCTGATAATATGCACCTCCACCTGGATCTAATGTTGGAAAATTAGTTGACTTAGTTTCTCCTGTTATAAAAACATTACCATTTAAATCCATTTTAATTGAATTGCCATAATCATCACTACTTCCACCATAATAAGTAGCCCATAGCCTTTCACCAGAATTGCTGAATTTTAAAATAAATGCATCCACACCTCCTGCTTTTGAACCCTGATAATATGCACCTCCACCTGGATCTTGTATTGGAAAATCAGTTGAATAAGTAGATCCTGTTACAAAAACATTACCATTTAAATCCGTTGTAATTGACCGGCCATCATCAGAACTATTTCCACCATAATAAGTAGCCCATAGCCTTACTCCTGAATTGTTGAATTTTAAAATGAATGCATCAAAAAGGCCTAAATTTGTTGCTTGATAATAAGCATTTCCGCCCGGGGTATATGTTGGAAAATTATTTGACACAGTACTTCCTGTTAAAAAAACATTACCACTTGCATCCGTGGTAATTGGACTGCCATACTCATCACTATTTCCACCATAATAAGTAGCCCAGTTTCTTACCCCGGAATTATTAAATTTCAAAATGAACACATCACTCCCTCCTAAATTTGATCCCTGATAATAGGCATTTCCACCCGGATTATATGTTGGAAAATCTGTTGATGCAGTAGCTCCTGCCACAAAAACATTACCATTTGCATCCGTTGTAATTGAATAGCCCCAATCATTACTACCTCCTCCATAATAAGTTCCCCATAAAAGTGCAAGTGGTGGATCTATTATTAAAGTATTTTCTCTTGAATAACTTGCAGTAAATGTAATATAACCTTCTTCAAAATCATAAAGAACTTCTGCTTCTTTTGAGCCTTGATACGCAAGAATCTCTCCATCCTCTATTTGAGAAATAGGAGTTTTAAGTATAAGTTTCTTACCATCTTTAATCTCAACATCTGCATACTTTATATCCATCCTTATCCTTGATATATCAGCAAAGGGCTTTAACTCAAACTGATGATGAACTTTACCATTTTCATACCTCCATACCCAATCAATCCCTGGATAAATTTCCTTTACCCTTACCTTTCTATAAGTTATAACTCCAAGAACTCCATCTGGACATGAAGAAAGATAATAGTTTGTATATCCTGGCAATGGATCTTCAAACTCTATATTCTCCTCTTTTATATTTGCACCTATAAGATCAACATCAATCCTTGAATAGGAAACTTCACCTTTGTTTTCCTCTGGATGAAATAATTTATCCCTCTTATCAAAATTTTTATTTCCTATATATGAGTATATAACATAAGAAACACCTTTTCTTGTTATGAAAATACCAAAGTTTGGAAGTTTTGCCCTTATAAGAACTTCCTTTACAGGTTTTCCTTCAAAATCTCCTACCTGTCCGAAATTCTTTTCAAATCCAATATAATCATTTATCCATTGCTGGATGAGTCCTTCCGAAATTCCTGATTGATTACCTTTAAGGGCGTATAACCCTATCACCATACATAATACTATTGCTTTTTTCATTTTTTACCTCCTTCAATTTTTATCAAGGTATTGTAAATTTTTAGTAAAAATAGTTAATCCCCTTTTCCCAATTTATTCAACATTTAAAACCTTTACAGTTTCTGTATATTTTCCCATCTTAACCTTTATAAAATAGGTGTTCTTATTAATTCCAGATAAGTTTATTTCAAGCCTCTGCATACCTTTCTCAAAATACCCATAATTCCTCTTTTCAATTAATGAACCATCAAGCTTATAAAAATCTAATTCAATTTCAGAGGGTTCTTTTATATCAAAAACTAAAACAAGAGATTTTGAGTTCCTTAATACATAAAGATTATTTTTTTCCTTAAAAGAATTTAAATTTTCCTTAACTGAAATACTGCTTTCAAATTTTAAAATAAATGCATCAGTATATCCTGCATATACTCCCTGATAATAAGTATTTCCACCCGGATAAAATGTTGGAAAATCATTTGAAGAAGTTTCTCCTGTTACAAAAATATTACCACTTATATCTGTTGCAATTGAGTTCCCCCACTCCCCATCACTTCCTCCATAATAAGTAGCCCATTTTCTTACACCTGAATTGTTAAATTCTAAAATGAATGCCTCACAAGGTCCTACATATCCCTGATAATAAGCATAACCACCCGGATTATATGTAGGAAAATCACTTGAACAAGTTATTCCTGTTAAGAAAACATTACCACTTGCATCTGTTGTAATTGACCAGCCTTCATCATCATCATTTCCTCCATAATAAGTAGCCCATAGCCTTACTCCTGAATTATCAAATTTTAAAATGAATGGATCATCTCCTCCTGCGTTTGTTTGATAATAAGCACCTCCACCTGGGTCCTGTGTAGGAAAATTAGTTGACTCAGTCCATCCTGTTAAGAAAACATTACCACTTGCATCTGTTGTAATTGAATTGCCACCTTCTCTATAATTTCCCCCATAATAAGTAGCCCATTTCCTTACTCCTGAATTATCAAATTTTAAAATGAATACATCACTATATCCTGCCTTTGTTCCCTGATAGTAAGCACCTCCACCTGGGTCCTGTAGAGGAAAATTGGTTGAACGAGTTCCTCCTGTTAAAAAAACATTACCGCTTGCATCCGTTGTAATTGATTGGCCTACATCTACAGAATCTCCACCATAATAAGTAGCCCATTTTCTTACACCAAAATTATCAAATTTTAAAATGAAGGCATCAGCCCATTCTCCACCATATGTTCCCTGATAATAAGCATTTCCGCCTGGATCATATGTAGGGAAATCATGAGAAGAAGTCTCTCCGGTTAAAAAAACATTGGCATCTGCATCTGTTGTGATTGAATATCCACTTTCATACGAACTTCCTCCATAATAAGTTGCCCATTTTCTTACCCCGGAAATGCTGAATTTTAAAATGAATATATCATAACCTCCTGCAATTGTTCCCTGATAATAAGTATTTCCACCTGGATTATATGTTGGAAAATCCGATGACTTTGTGCGTCCAGTTACAAAAATATTAGCATTTGGATCTGTTGTAATTGACCAGCCCCAATCATAATCACTTCCACCATAATAAGTAGCCCAGATTCTTACTCCGGAATTGTTGAATTTTAATATGAATACATCTTCATATCCTGCAATTGTTCCTTGATAATATGCAAGACCACCTGGATTATATGTTGGAAAATCAGTTGAATAAGTTACTCCTGTTAAAACAACATTACCACCTACATCCGTTGCAATTGAAAAGCCCTCATCCCAATCACTTCCTCCATAATAAGTAGCCCATAAAAGTGCAAGTGGTGGATCTATTATTAAAGTATTTTCTCTTGAATAATTTGCAGTAAATGTAATATAACCTTCTTTAAGCCTGTAAAGAACATTAATTTCTTTTGAGCCCTGATATGCAAGAATCTCTCCATCCTCTATTTGAGAGATAGGAGTTTTAAGTATAAGTTTCTTACCATCTTTAATCTCAACATCTGCATACTTTACATCCATCCTTATCCTTGATATATCAGCAAAGGGCTTTAACTCAAACTGATGATGTATTTTACCATCCTCATACCTCCATACCCAATCAATCCCTGGATAAATTTCCTTTACCCTTACCTTTCTATAAGTTATAACTCCAAGAACTCCATCAGGACAAGAGGAAAGATAATAATTTGTATATCCTGGCAATGGATCTTCAAACTCTATATTCTCCTCTTTTATATCTGCACCTATAAGGTCAACATCTATCCTTGAATAGGAAACTTCACCTTTGTTTTCCTCTGGATGAAATAATTTATCCCTCTTATCAAAATTTTTATTTCCTATATATGAGTATATAACATAAGATACACCTTTTCTTGTTATGAAAATTCCAAAGTTTGGAAGTTTTGCCCTTATAAGAACTTCCTTTACAGGTTTTCCTTCAAAATCTCCTACCTGTCCGAAATTCTTTTCAAATCCAATATAATCATTTATCCAAGATTTAACATTTTGAGAAGATAACTGGTTTGAATTTATTCCTTCAAGGGCATATGCCCATGTTATAGATATGAAGAAAATTAATTTATACATTTTTATTTTAAGAGTTTTAAAGGATTTGGACCTTGCTTTTATTATATATCTATTTGTAGAATCTGTCAAGTGATTTAAGTCACATTTTTTAATTAGCCTAATTACCCCCGCCAAGTTTATAAATTTTCTTATTCTTTATTTTATAGACCCCTCTTGTATCAAATATCAATTTTGAATTTTCAAGTATCTCCTCATAAGGTAAAATAGAATGGTTAGTTAAAATAATTACTAAATCATATTTCTTTAAAATATTCTTTTTATAATTTAAACTTTTTTTATTAAATTCTCTTATTTCAGGAACATAAGGGTCAATATAATCAATTTTCTTTACCATATCCTTTAAAATAGAAATAATTTTTATAGCGGGCGAATTTCTTACATCAGATATATCCTTTTTAAAAGCAACACCAAAGATAAGCACCTTTGATTCTGAAGGAAGTATTTTTTCCCTGTTTAAAATTTTCAAAATTCTATCAACTACATAATAGGGCATATCATCATTAACCTTTGCAGCAAGAGTTATAAAATCAATCTCCATATCATATTCTTTTGCTTTAAAGGATAAATAATAAGGGTCAACAGGAATACAATGACCCCCAACACCAGGACCAGGATAAAAGGGCATAAAACCAAAAGGCTTTGTCTTTGCTGCTTCTATCACCTCCCATACATCAATTCCCATTCTGTCACATAAAATAGCCATTTGATTTGAAAGGGCTATATTAACATTCCGGAACATATTTTCATAAATTTTTGCCATTTCAGCAACTTTTGGTGAAGAAACAGGGAATACCATAGGAACTATTTCTTTATAAATCTCATTTATAATCTTTAGACAATTCTTTGTAACACCGCTTGTTACAACAGGAATTTTATCAATTGTAAATTCTTTATCACCAGGATTTACCCTTTCAGGAACATAACCTAAATAAAAATCCCTTCCCACCTTAAAATTTTCCTCCTCAAAAATCGGTAACAGGATTTTCTCCGTTGTCTCAGGAAAAGTAGTTGATTTAAGAACTATAATATCTCCCTTTTTTATATTTCTCTTAACAGAATTTGCTGCATTTAAAACAAAAGAAAGGTCAGGGACCCTTTCCTTTGTAACAGGAGTTGGAACACATATAAAAATTGCATCCATTTCCTTTATTATTTTTTCATCAGAACTAACATTAAACTCACCGCTATTAATTTTTTCCTTTAAGAATTCTTCATTTATATCCTCAATTCCGAATATACCCTTTTTAAAATTTTTAATTTTTACTTCAGATATATCAAACCCTAAAACTTTAAAACCTTTTTTTAAAAAAAGTTCAGCAAGAGGAAGACCCACATAACCGAGTCCTATTATACCAATTTTTAAATCCCTTTTTTTAATTTTTTTTATAATTTCAGAAATCATGCTTTTATTATAAAAAATAAATTATCTTATAATAAAAAGATGAAAAAAAATTTAATCTTAATTTTTTTAACTATAATTATCTTTCTCCTCTGTAAAAAAGTTGAAAAAAAAGAACTATCAATATGGGTATCTTATAACGATGAAGAATTTAAAGTATTCAATGAAATAGTTAAAGAATTTGAAGAAAAAGAAAATATTAAAATTTTAGTCCAGAGAGTTCCTTTTGAAGGAATGTTTGAAAAAATATTAACATCTGTCATAAGTGGACAGAATCCAGATATTGCAAGACTTGATATAGCACAGGTCTATTTACTTGCCAAAAAAGGAATTCTACTTCCCCTTGATACTTCTTATTTTAAAAATATTTTAAAGGATGTTTATGAAGCACCCTTAAAATCTTCTTATTATGAGGATAAACTTTATGGAATCCCTGACCAGGTAACATGCATATTACTTTTCTATAATAAAAAATTATTCAAAGAAAAAGGACTTGATACATTAAAACCACCTTCTAACTGGGAAGAGTTTTTAATTTATGCAAAAAAATTAACTGACGAAAAAAAAGGGATTTTTGGTTTTGGAATGAGAAATACTTTATGGTGGGATTTACCCTTCTTTTATACCTTTGGCTCAGAAGTTTTTGATGAAAAGGGAAATCCACAATTTTTAGATGAAAAATTTAAAAAAGCTCTTTGCTTTAAAAGAGATTTATATCTTAAATACAAAATAGAAGGTGGGGCATTTCTTGAAGGTGGTATAAATCCTGATATGGGATTTATAAATGAAAAATATGCTATGATTTTTTCAGGTCCATGGAAAATAAAAGACTTACAAAAAATTAAATTCCCCTTTGGAATTTCTCTTATTCCAGAAGGTGAAGCAGGTTCATTTACTTCACTGGGAGGAACACAGATGGTTATATTTAAAAATACAAAAAATAGTGAAAAAGCAATGAGATTTTTAAAATACATAATATCACCTGAAGTGCAGGCAAAATGGGCAAATGCTTTAGGACAGATTCCAGTAAATAAAAAAGCTATTGATTACATTGATTTTGAAAAAAATAAATTTATGAAAATACTTATAGAAGCAATTGAAAAAACAAAACCAAGACCCCAAATTGCTGAATACCCTGAAGTAGAAAGAATATATATTCAGGAAGTTTCTATTTTTTTAAAAGGAGAAAGGGATATTGAAGAAACAATAAAAAATTTACAGGAGAGAATCTTAAAAGTAATTAAATGATTTTTTTATTATTTTTAATAAACATTACATACAAAACAATAACAGTTGATGGAGATTTAAAAGATTTTTCTGAGGATGAAAAAGTCCTTTCTGATAGATATGGAGACAGCTTCTGGGGAATTCAAAATGAACTTACCAATTTTTTTCTAACATGGGATAAAAATAATATATATATTGGTGTAGAATATATTGTAAAAAATAATGCTCTTTTGATAGTTTTTGATACAGGCGAAAAAGGAGTTTCTGACCTTGATATTTTAAACTGGTATCCAAGAAATTTAAAATTATATGGAATTGAAGCAAATTACATACTTGCCCTCTGGGATGCTGATTTGTCAAAAGGTGGATTCCGTAAAATAAGCACCTCTGGCTCAACCTCAGACCTTTCAAGTTATACTGAAATTTATAACAGAGGGAAATCTGGTGAAAAAAGCTATATTGAGGCAAAAATCCCTTTTCCCTTAATTTTTGAAAATGGTTTTAATTCAGGTTCAAATTTGAAAATTTTCTTATGCATAGCAGGAGGAGACCATTCAGGTTCTGGTGATATATCACCTGATAACCTTGATGTTGATGGACTACCTCCTGAATATATAAGAAGATTTTTATTAATAAACCTGGATAAAAATCTTGATGCAAAACCTGATTCAAATATTTTCCCTATTCAGAACTCTGAAATCGTAGAATCTCCTTTTGAAAAACTTGAATTAAAAGAATTTAAAATTGATAAAAACGTTATTTTTATAAATGAAAGTGTTAAATTGACTTTTTCACTTTCCGAAAATTCAAACATAAACATATCCTTGATAACAGAAGATGGAAAACTTTTTAAGAAAATATTTGAAGGAACTCTTCTTAAAAACGAAAAAAGGGAAATAGACTTTAATATTAATAAGCCCGGTATCTATATTCTCTTACTTGAAGTGAAGGGAAAATTAAGAAAAAAAGAGGTAATAAAGGTAGTAGAATGAAAATCTTTTTTTTAATTTTTATTAATCTATTCAATTTTAAACCTTCTTCCTTTTCAAGATTAACAGGTTCTTCTGATTTAAACTTTTTTTCCTCCTCTTCCCTTTTCCCATCCCTTTTGCCCTTTTTTAATAATAATTTTTTATTTTATTTCGATTATAGAAAACCCTATGAAATAAGTGAATGGAATGAAATTAATACTTCTTTTAGCTTTAAAAAATTTTTATTTTTAAGCATATTTCAAAAGAGTTTAAAAGATTATTCAGAAACTGAAATTTTAACAGGTTTTTCTAAAAAAATTAAAAATTTAGGTTTTTCACTTTCAGGAAACTTTCTTTTACTTAACTCAATTCTAAAAAGAAAAGAAAAAATTGATTTGGATTTATCCAATTCATTTATCTTCAGAAATCTAATTTTTTCTTTCACTTTCAAGCATCTTTTAAATTCCTTTAATTCAAAAAATTATTATCTCTCACTTAATTATTCACCAGTTGAAAGATTTTATATTTTTATTTCAGGAGAAAAAGAATTTAAAAAAATTGGACTTTCCCTTTTATTAAGACCAATTGCTGTTTTTCTTTCCTTTTCCGAAAACTTTATAAATTTAGGTTTTGGACTTATTTCTGATGACAAAAATTTTATCTTTTCATTTGAGGATAACTCTTATCTTGGAATTTCCTTAGGAGCATCCTTAGAATTTAAAAAATGATTTTTTTATTTTTTATTTCATTTTATTCTTTAAATTTTTATTTTGAAAATGAATGTTTTATTTCAAGAGAATCAAAACCTGTAAACTGGGAGATGTTTTTTTACAGAAATCATTTTGAACTTAAATATTTTTACTCAAGGGAATTTTTAAATACCTATACCTCTTATATGCTTGAAAATACTTACCAAGGAAGTAAGCTCCTTTATTTACAGGGACATATAGAACTTTTTAATCCTTTCAATTTAATATTTTTTGCAAGGGAAGATAGACACTTCTTTGAAAGCCCCCTTTTATTTGTTATTTCACCTGAAAGAATAAGAGACGATGATTTTGGAGCAAAATCAGAAGGAATGCGTTTAAATTTAAAACCCTTTCCTTTTTCAGAAATCAATTACCTTTTTTCAAAATCAAAAAGAAGTGAAAATGCTGATTATAACATTTTTTCTTTAAGATTCAAAAAATTTTTTGACACTCAACTTTTATACGGGAATAAAAAGAATTATTATGAAAATAAAAGAGAAAAGATTTATGAAGGATTTATAAGATTTCCTTTATTACAGGGATTTTTAACATTTGAATATTCTGATATTTTAAAGGGAAAAGCCTTTTCTTCAGAAATTTCAAATATTTATTTAGGACCTTTTAGATTTGTATTATCTTACTATCAGATTGATGACAGTTTCAGAACAAACTTTTCAAACAGATTTTCATACTGGGGAAAAGAATGGGATAGAAAAGGATTTAAAGGAGAAATAAATTTTTTCTTTCCTTATAAATCTATAACATTAACTGAAAGATTTGATTCCTATAAAACAAGATACCTATTTGGAACATATTACGAAAAACCTTTTAGATTTACTTTTTCTCAAACAGAAATTTTTGTTGAATTTATAAATGGATACTCCTTTAAAAGTTTCTATGAAATTGTAAATGAAAAAAGAGCAAAATGGAAACACATATTTTTTGAAATTAAAAAGGAAGAAAAAAATTACCTTTTAAGAATTCAATACAAAATGAAAGATATAGGAATAAAAGATAATCCTTATTCAATTGGTGAAAGAAATCTTATAGGTCTTGAAGGGAAAATTAATCTTCCCCTTAATTTTTATTTTTATTTCAGGGGTGCTATTGCTAATACAGATTTTGCTACCTGGGAAAGTGCTTTTTTACAGATTGGTTATACAATATCAGGAAAGGAATTTTATATTGAATATGGTGAAGGATATGTAACAGATTTTGACCTTATAAATGATAATGATTTTGCTGATTCCCAGTATCAGAAGATATATGATATAATAAAAATAAGGGTAAAAATATGGTTTTGATAATTCTTTTTTTATTTGGAGGAACTGCTAAGATTGCATTCGTTCATCATGGTAACCAGCATTTTGGTGATAATGGAAAATATGCGCTGGTGCCAGGGAAAGAAGGATATAATGGAAACTCATATCACAGAATTCTTGATACACACTTTTATTACAATGTTCCAGTTGATATCCATATTTCAGGGACTTTAACAAGTTCCTATGCATGGTTTTTAAATGATAATGGACTTTTAGAAAGACTTAAAAGCCACCTTGTTGATATTGTTGGAAGTGTTTATGGTCAGAACATATTACCCTATGCAGCAAAAGAAATAAACAAATATGGTTTTTTAATAAAAAAAATTCAGGATGATTCCATCATAAAAGGTGAAGGCTGGCCAGATTATCCAACTGTGATATGGATTCCTGAAAGGGTTTTTAAAAGTAAAAATTTAATGCCTTACTCCCTTGTTGCCCTTATTGATTCCCTTTATGGAAAAACTGATTCTTATGGAAGACATATTTCCCCCTGTATTTTAGTTGATGATAATGTTCACGAGTGGTATTCTCATAATTTCCCGGATGGCTCACCATGTTATAATAATCACAAGGTTCATCAGATGATAGAAAATAATCACAGAATATTTGTAATATTCATTCAGAAACATGCAAGGGATTTTTGGGTATGGAATTATGTTCCTGAAACATGGTTATATAATCATCTTCAGGATTTAGCAAATTCCTGGGATCAGGAGCAAATTTGTGTTTATGGAGATGACTGGGAAAAAGCAGCAGGTGTTGCAGGATGGGATTTCGGTTATCCTGGTGCTCCTTCAAATTCCTATGATGCAAATATCGCATGGGCTAAAAATACATCATGGATACAGCCAATTCATGTAGCCGAAGCTGCAAAATGGTGGGGTGTTGATAGAATTTATGATTCTGATCCTTACAATGACCCCCCAACAATTTATATAAATTATTCAGCATATCAGGAATTACATGATTGGACTGGTGGAAATTATGATAACTGGTATTATGATTTTAAAAATACAAAGGCTTATGGAACCAGTTTAGATGCACCTGATTTAAACTCAAATGGAATAAAGGGGGATTATGAAGACCTATGGCTTTTTTCCTGGAACAATTTAAAAAATTCCCCTGATAATAAATTAAAATTACTTGGTTTTCTCACTTTAAATTCCCTTTTATATGAAACAGCATGGCATACTGGACCAGGTGGAGAACTTATTTATTGGGGAAAAAATTTATGGAATCATACAGGTAAGGCAAATATTTTTTCTTATGCCTCAAACTGGCTTACATCACCTAAAATTGTTTTTCACGACTCCCTTGACATTGACGGTGATGGATTTATGGAATTTGTTATTGGAACAAATTACTTCCTATCGGTTTTTGAAAAAAGAGGCGGGAAAATGGTTTTTTTATGTGATTCTTCTGGGACAGTTTATATAGGGAACTTTTTTACAAACTGGGGAGGGGAAGGAGATTTTTCTGATTACAGTCATTCAGGTTTTGGTGAAGATGCTTGGCACGAAAATGATTTATATAATATTATGGGATTTTACTCAGATACAGCTTCTGCTTTTATAACCTTTGAAAATCAAGGTATGATTAAAACATACTCTTTTAAAAAGAATCAAAAATTTTTAAAACTAAATTACAATTCTCCTTTTATTATCTTTTCAAAATCTGTCCTATCCCCTGATTTATATAAAATTATATTTAATTATTACTCTTTAAATTTTGAAAATGATATCTCACCTAATGGATGGATGTATGCTGGATTTAGGAATTTAAAATCAGGGAAGGGAGCATTTATTTTATGGAAATCAGGAGTGGGACTTAAATTTAACTTAATTTCAAAAGTTCCTGCTGGTGAAAAATTGGAAATCGGGGGAATTTCAGGAAACTTTGATATATACCTCTATGCTGGAAGTGGAGTGCCGGATTTACCTTTTCCAGGACCTGGTGACCTTGAAGGTCCTCTTCTTTATAACCTTTCAAGAACTCCCCTATACAACATTACTGATTCTGACTCAGTTAAAGTAAAAATTTCAGCTCAAGATCCTTCAGGTGTTGATTCAGTTTTTATTTACTGGACAAATAATAACTGGAATTCAATTTTTAAAACCTTAATGAAAATTGATACTTTAAATATTTATAAAGGAATAATACCTTCTCATCCATCAGGAACAAAAGTTATTTATACAATTTATGCAAGAGATTCTCTTTCAAATATTTCCTGGCTCGGAAAAAACGATAGTTTTATTGTAGGAAAATTAAATTTTTTAATGGATGGAATTTTAGATCCAGGAGTTCCCCTTATTGCTGAAAATCCTGAAATGCATCTTTGGGGAGTTTATGATAAAGATTCAGGAAGACTTTACATAGCAACAGAATCTGCTGGAAATTCTCCTGATAGATTTTCAAATGACCACTTTATTTTCATAAGTTTCAACCCCTATAAAAAACTTGTAAAATCACCTTGGAATAAAACTGATAGTCTTGGTTTTTATAATTTCTTTCTTGCTGATGAGAATGATAACAATTTTGTATCCTTTTTTGATTCCCTTGAAAACATAATAGATGACACAATTAATTTCAAGTGTTTCTCCCACAATTCTGATACAGGGATTCTTGAGGGATTAATATATTTAAGAAATTTATATGGATTTGACCCTGAATCTTTATACCTTGCTGTTGGAACATATAAGACATATGATGGGGGGAATCTTGAATGGCAGGTTCCAAGACCAAGAATATTGAATAGAAGAATTGAACCCAATGAATTTGTTCTTTTAAAAAAACTTAAGATAAAAGAGGAAATTAAAAACAAAAGAATATCATTTTTATTAAAAACAATTAATCCTGATTACCTGATAAATCCCTATCACAGAACATTCAATTTAAAAATTTATGATATATCAGGAAGAAGAATTTTTGAAAGAAAAATTTTAAAGGGTAAAACATACCTTCCTTTAAAAAGAAATGGCATATTTTTTATAAGAATTGAAGATGAAAATAAAAAAGTTTTAAACTTTAAAATTATTAAAGTCAAAAGATGAAATTAATTTTTTTAATACTATTTTTATACCCTGTTAAGTTCAAATTAAAAGAAGAAAAGGCAAATTCTGTTCTACTCGCTGGAGATTTTACAAACTGGGAAAAAAACCCATTAAAAATGGAAAAAAGGGGGGATATATGGGAAGTTACTCTCGACCTTGAACCAGGAAGATATGAATATAAATTTATTGTTGATGGAAACTGGATAAGTGATCCTGAAAATCCTTTAAAAGTTGGACCTTATGGAAATTCTTTAATTGAAATAACAGAAAAAGGAGAAGTTATTATTCCTAAGACAATTTCAAACACAGAATGGAATACTGCTATTAATTTTTCAGGTGATATAAGGTTTCATCTGAATTTAGAAGATACATTAAAAAAATTTAAAACACTTTCTGATTCAAAACTTGATTTAAAAGGTTATCTTCCTTATAACTCTCTGTTATGGGTAAGATTGAGATACCAAAATAAAAATCTTCAGAGTGACGGTTCAATACCTGTATTTTTTGAAAGGGCTGAGTTTATTTTAAGGGAAAAAAATTTATCCTTAAGGGGATTTTATAACAAATTTGTTCTTTCTTCCCTTGAACCCTTTGACTTGATAGGTAACATAGGAGAATTTCATAAGGATTTCGGAAGAGAGGAAGAAGGTTTTATTCTGAATCATAAATCAAAAATTTTGAATTTAAATTTTCTTTATTCCAATGGTTGGAGAGAAGGTAGAGATTTAATTTTTAGTAGATTTACCTTCTATAATTTTTTATCACTTAATTACTTTAAAAAAAAGGGATTTGATAGAAAATATAGCACCATATCACCAGATTCTCTTTCAGAAAACGGTGAACTTTTACTTTTTAACTCTTACAAGGAAGAAAACTTTATAAGCTCTGATATCAAAAAAAATATTAAAAATTTTGAGTTTAACATTGCCTCAGGAAAAGGAGAAATTTTATGGAAAGCAGATGAGAAATCTAATGGAGAAAGCTTCAAACATTATTTAAAAATATGTAATTTTTCAAGATTTTACAGTTCTATTAGCTATATATCAAATTTTAAAACAGGAATTTTTACAGAGTATGATGTTTTTGATTTAAAAAAATTTTTTGGTGATTACAGGGAAGCTCTTTTATTTTCAGGTCTTTTTTTTAAAAAGAATAATTTCAACTTAATTTTGAAACATTATTATTTTATAGTAGGGAGTGAGAAACCTTTCAGTAATCTTTTTTATTTTCATCGTTTAAATCAGCTTATGTATTTTGAAACTTTTTCCCTCGGTTTTAAAGAACTTTTATCACTTATTATTGAATTTAAAACAGGAAGATTGCCCTTTTTTATAACTGGAAAATTCTCCTCACCTGGTTTTGGTTATTATCCTTATTCTTCTGAAATAATTTTTAAATGGATTCAGAAAATCTTTAAAGATTATGAAATTTTTTGTGATATTAGATTTATTAACTTTGATGCACCCCATTTAAGAATTAAAAATTTCTTTTTATCTCCCTATTTAGAATTAAGGAGAATTATTTATGAGAGAAGTTATGTATTTATATCATATGGACTTGACCCTTTTACCCTTGAAGAGGATGAATGGGCAAGGAGGATTTATTTAACAGAAAGGGGAGCAAATATGGAGCTTATAAGTGATTCTTATTTAAGGTATGGAAGAAAATCCTTATTAGCTGAAAGGGATTTAGAAAACTTAATTCTTTTAAAAATTGGAGTTGAAATAAGATTTTAAATTATATTGAATTTTATAAAATTCTTTAAATAAAATTTTAATTTGGGTTCAATTCCCTTTTAAAATTTGGAAATGGAAATGCCAGTAAAACTCCACTATAACTTTAAAGATGTATTCAGGGCTGCAAGATTTGGACTTTCTGTAAAGAAGATGTGGGTTCAGTTCGTAGGTTTTATCATTGGAGGTTTTTTCTATTCAATATTTTCATACCTTGCCCTTTTACAGAGTGGATGGAGTTTTAAAGAAATATGGGGAGTTTATAAATTATTACCCATTATTTTTTTTGAACCACTTTCAGGAGCCGGGAATGTTCTCCATCTGATTGGAATAATCCTCTTTTTACTTACTTTTTTTATATTTGGAACAGCTGTTTCAAAAATTCATTTTGAACAATTAAAAGGGGATGAATTTTATGAAATAAGAGAATCTTTAAAATTTTCAATAACAAAAGGTAAGGCATCCTTTTTAACTCCAGTTTTATTAATAGTTCTCATAGCCTTAATTTTATTAACAGGATTTATCTGGGGATTAATTACAAGAATTCCTTTTTTTGGAACATTAATTTTTATTTTATTTTCTATACCGGCATTTTTTACCTGTTTATTTTTAATTTATATTTTCGTATCCCTTTTAGTTTCTCTTTTTATTTCACCTTCTATAGTGGGAACAACAGGTAATGATACTTTTGATACTCTTTTTGAGATTTTTTCAACAATAAATGAGGAACCCTGGAGACTTTTCCTTTATGAACTTTTACTTTTTGGTGTAATCTTAGTTTCAGGTTCAATATTTACTCTTTTTGTTTCAAAAGCAATTCTTGTAGCAGTAAGTGTGCTTTCAAAAGCCTATCCACTTTTCCCTTTAATTATTCAGAAAGCTAACTCATTACTTCCTGATTACAGATTTTTAGGAAAATTCTATGATTACTTTAATTTAATTGGTGCAAGTGCGCTTTTATTTATACCTTCTGATCCAGGTAACCTTGGTTTATGGGGAAATATTTTAGGTTGGTTTCTTGGTTTATTTGGTTATGCTGTTATTTTTATGGTCCTATCTTATTTAACAAGTATGTTTTTTGCAGGAAACAATTTTATATTTATAGCTCTTTATAAGAAAAAAGATGATATTGACCTTTTAAAGGAAGAAGAAGAACCTGAAAGTTATATGCCAGAAATTGAAGAGGAAAAAGTTCAAAAGGAAACTGGTGAATCTTAATAAAAAATAAAGGAGGAAAAATAATGGACCACACAGAAAAACTATTAAAGGACTTAACAGAAGCTTTTGGTCCTCCTGGTGCTGAGGAGGAAGTAAGGAGTGTGATTTATAACTACATAAAAGATATTGTTGATGAGATTAAAACTGATAAACTTGGTTCTCTTATAGCTATTAAAAAAGGGAAAAAAGAAAGTCCCAGGATAATGTTTATTGCTCATATGGATGAAATTGGGTTAATGGTAAAGGGATTTACCCAGGAAGGTTATGTTAAATTCTTACCTCTTGGTGGTTGGTGGAGTGGAACTTTGATTGACCAGATGGTAACTTTGAAAACAAGAGATGGAAGAAAATTTAAAGGGGTAATAGGTTCAACCCCGCCTCATCTTTTGAGGAAAAGGGAAGAAGCAAAAATTCCTGAGCTTGATGATCTTTGGATTGATTTTGGAGTTGATACTGAATTTAACCCAAAAGAAAAACTTAATATTGAAATAGGTGATGTCCTTGTTCCCCATTCCCAATTTGAAATACTTGGTAATGAAAAAATTTATTCTTCAAAAGCCTTTGATAATAGATATGGAGCTGGGCTTCTTGTAAGAATACTTGAAGAATTAAAGGATAAAGAATTTGAAGGAACAGTTTACGGAGTTTTCTCTGTTCAGGAAGAAGTTGGATTAAGAGGGGCAGGAACCTCTTCCTGGGTAGTAGAACCTGATGTTGGTATTGCCCTTGATGTTTCAATTTCTGATGATACACCTGCTTCAAAAGATAAAAGTGAAGCAAAAATGGGGAATGGGTGCTCAATAGTGGTTCTTGATGCAACAATGATTGCAAACAGAAAATTAACAGAATTTTTAAGGGAAATCGCAAAAAAAGAAAATATCAAACATCATATTGTAGCTTTTACAATGGGTGGATATGATACAGGAAGAGTTCATCTTTTTAAAGAAGGTGTCCCTTCTGCAATTATAGGAGTTCCAACAAGGTATATCCATGGATTTCATTCTTTAATGCACAGGGATGATTTTGATAATGCTCTTAAACTTTCTGTTTCTTTCGTATTAAACCTTAATTCTGAAAAGGTAAAAGAATTCTCAAATTATTTATGAGAATTGGAATTATTGGAGCAAAGGGAAGAATGGGGCAAGCCCTTATTGAAGTTGCAGAAGAGGATAAAATAGAAATAGGAGCACTTATAGAAAAGGAGGGGGTAAAAGGTGAGTATAAGGGTATAAAATATGAGGATGATTTAAGAAAAGTTTATAATAGAGTTGATGTATTTTTAGAATTCACAGATCCAGAGGCAACTTTGCAGAATACACTTAAATTAATAGAAAAACCTAAACCTTATGTTATAGGAACAACATCTCTAAAGGAAATTCATTTTGAAAAATTTAAAGAATTATCTAACAAAGTTCCTGTTTTTTATTCTCCAAACATGTCTTTAGGAATTCATCTTATAGCAGGTTTTTTTAAAAAATTCTCAGAATTTTTAAAGGATTATGAACTTGAAATTATGGAATTACATCATACAGGTAAAAAGGATGCTCCCAGTGGAACTGCCCTTTTTTTATTTAATGAATGGAAGGAAAATGTTAATAAGGATTCTTATCCAGTATTTGAAAGAAGGGAAATGAAAAAGAAAAATGAAGTTCTATTAGCAGGTTTAAGAGTGGGAAATATACCGGGTGAGCATACCCTTTTTATTTCAAAGGGTGATGAGGTAATTGAATTAACCCATAAAGTATATTCAAGAAAAGTTTTTGCAAGGGGGGCTCTTTTTGTAGCAAAAAAGATTTTAAGTTTTAAAAAAGGATTTTATACTTTTAAAGAGCTACTTTTTAAGTAATAAAAGGAGGTTTTTTATGCTTTTATGGGTTTTTATTTTATTTATACTTTCACTTTTAAATTTTTTTTATGATGCTTTTTTATGGCTTGGGGCAATAAAACCAATAGACCCGCTGTATATTTCCTTTTTTAACATTCTCTTTTTATTAATTACCCTTGGAATTCTTTATAGAATGTATTACCTTCAAAGAAAGGGAGAGAAGGAAAAACTAAAACAGAAAATTAAAGAACTTGAAGAAGAAATTAAAAAACTCAAAGGTGAATAAAAAAATTGAGGGATAAAAATAAAAGAGAAGAAATTCGTAACATCATTCTGAGAAAGGGAGAGGTAAAAGCAGAGGGAAGTGTTTATATTGAAGCAGGGAACACTAAAATTCTTATAACAGTGAGTATAGAAAATAAAGTCCCTCCCTTTTTAAAAGGAACAGGGGAAGGATGGATAAAAGCTTACTACTTTATGCATCCAAGAGCAGTTGAAGAGAGAAAATCTATTGAAATGAGAATAAAAGATAAAAGGGCCATTGAATTATCAAGGATAATATCAAGAGTTTTGAGAGCAGGAGTGGAAAGAAAGAAAATGGGAGAATATACCCTTTTATGTGATATTGAAGTTCTTCAGGCGGATGGAAGCACAAGAGCTCTTGCTGTAACAGGTGCATCCTGTGCTATATACCAGGCTTTAAACTTTATGAAAAAAAATAAACTTATAGAAGTTTTTCCCGATTTTGAACTTGTATGTGGTATAACCGCTGGAAAAATAGGAGAGGATATATACCTTGATCTTACTTATGAAGAAGACTATAATGCTCAATTTGATTTAAATTTATTTTTAACAGAGTCAGGAAAGATAGTTGAAATTCAGGGGACAAGTGAAGAAAGAGGAATTGAACCAGATTTTTTGAATTTAATGATTGAAAAAGCAAGGGAAAAATCAAAGGAAATTTTTAAAATCCAGAAGGATTTCATAAAAAAATATCCTTATGCCAGAGAGGATTTTTGAAAGATGGGTAAATATAAAATCAAAGGGTAAAAGACTTGATGTTTATCTTTATCAGAGTGGATGTGGAATATCAAGAGAAAAAATAAAAGAAGCAATTGAGGAAGGTCTTGTTGAGGTAAATGGTAAGATAGTAAAAAAACCGAGTTACAGAGTAAAAGAGGGAGAACATATTGTTATAAAAATAAAGGAAGAACCAAGAAAAGAAATAATCCCTGAAGAAGTTCCCTTTGAAATTTTATATGAGGATGAGCATCTTGCTGTTATAAATAAGCCAAAGGGGGTTGTTGTTCATCCTGCAAAGGGACATCATTCAGGAACCTTAGTTCATGGATTAATTTTCAAATATGGGGAACTCCCTTCCTCTGAAGAAGATGAGGAGGAGAATATAAGGGCAGGAATAATCCACCGTCTTGATAAAGATACAACAGGATGTATGATAGTAGCAAAAACAAAGGAAGCTCTTTCAAAATTAGGAACAATGATGGAAAGAAGGGAAATAAAAAGAGAATACAGAACACTTGTATGGGGAATAATGCCTCAAAAGACTATGGAAATAGATGCACCCATAGGAAGGGATCCTGTTAATAGATTGAAAAGAAAAGTAACTTTTGAAAATGCAAAACCAGCAATTACAATTTATGAAGTTTTAAAAGAATATGATAAAATTTGTTCTCTTTTAAAAGTAAACCTTTTAACAGGAAGAACTCATCAAATAAGAGTCCATATGGAATATATAGGCCATCCTGTTGTAGGAGACCCCCTTTATGGAGGAACAGAAGGAAAAAAGATATTAAGCCTTACAGGTCCTGATAAAAAGGGAGTTGTTAAGGAACTGATTAAAATTTTTGATAGGCAGGCTTTGCATGCTTACAAAATTTCTTTTGTTCATCCCATATATGATAAAAAGATTGAGGTTATAGCAGAATTTCCAGAGGATTTTAAAAGAGCTTTTGAATTTCTATCAAAATTTGAGTAAATAAATGAAAATTTTTTAAAATTTTTTTATGAAAATTATTCTATTTATATTTTCAATAGTATTTTATCAAAATAATAAGGTAATTTTTGAAGTTTATTTTCCTGAAGCAGAAAGAATAAACCTTGCTGGAACTTTCAATAACTGGAACCCTTACTCCCATCCAATGGAAAGAACATCTGAAGGTAATTTTAAAACAGAACTAATTTTAAAACCAGGTTTTTACTCATATAAATTTGTAATAAATGGGAATATATGGAAAGAAGACCCTGACAATAAATGGAAAATTGATGATGGTTTTGGAGGTTTTAATTCTGCTTTTATTTTAACTCCTGATGGGAAAATTATAACAGAAACACAATCTCTATCATCTCTTGAGGTAATTGAAGAAGGTGTTAAATTCAAATTTTTTGATCCCTCAGCTAAAAAAGTTTCACTTGCTGGAACATTTAATAACTGGGATAAAAATTCGAGTATTATGAGAAAAACTGAGGAAGGGTTTTTTGAAATAGTAATTCCCCTACCACCTGGTAAATACCAGTATAAATTTGTTATAGATGATACAAAATGGAAAGAAGATCCGAATAATCCTGCAAAAGTTGATGATGGTTTCGGTGGATTTAACTCTGTTTTTATTTTGACTCCTGATAGAAAAATAATAATGAAATCTGAAGAAATGGAGATTGTTCCAAAAGATAGACTAATTGCAAGAGAAATTGAGTATAGAGGTTTTCCATTAATTCTTTTAATTTTGTGGCATCAACATCAGCCAAGATATCCAAAAGATGAAAAGGGTGATTATCTTTCCCCTTGGGCAAGATTACATGGAACAAAGGATTATTATGATATGGCTAAAATCCTTGAAAATTATCCAGACATTCACCTGACGATAAATTTAACTCCATCACTACTTGAAATGATTTTAGATTTAACACAGGGAACAATGGATAAAGCAATGAGACTATCTTTAAAACCCGTCAAGGAAATGAGTGAAGAGGAGAAAAATTATCTTATTGAAAGATTTTTTGATGCAAACTGGGAAAAAGTTATAAGAACTTTTCCAAGGTATTCTGAATTACTTGATAAAAAATTAAGGGGTGAAAAATTTTCTGAGAAGGATTTAATAGATTTAAAGGCTTATTTTAATTTAGCATGGCTTGACCCTGATTTTAGAGAAAAGGAAGTTACACTTGAAAATGGAGAGAGAATAAGTGTTAAGGATTTAATAGAAAAAGGAAAAAATTTTTCTGAAGAAGATGTAAAGAAAATAATAGAAATTCATAAAAAAATTGTTAATTCTATAATTCCCCTTCATAAAAAATTAATGAAAAAGGGACAAATAGAAGTTTCAACAACTCCCTTCTATCACCCAATATTACCCTTAATTTACGATATAAAACTTGCAATACCTGGATTACCAGGAACTCCTATGCCAGAAACAGATTTCTCCTATCCAGAAGATGCAGAATGGCATATAAAAGAAGCAGTTAAATTTTATGAAAATATTTTTGGGGAAAAACCTTCTGGTATGTGGCCTGGTGAAGGTTCTGTTGCCTATGAACTTATTCCCCTTTTTTCTTCAAATGGAATAAAATGGGTTGCAACTGATGAGAAAGTTTTAATGAAATCTTTAAATAAAAACTTTCTGAGTCTCGAAGAAAAATATAGAGTTTACAAGGTTAAAAATGTTAAGGACAGTATTTATGTAGTTTTTAGAGATACGCATTTATCTGATGCAATAGGTTTTGTATATCAGAATATGAATCCTGTGGAGGCAGCAAATAAGTTTATTTTAGAACTTGCAAATATTTACAAGTACTGGAAGGATAAGGAAAATCCTCCTGTTGTTGCAGTTATTCTTGATGGAGAAAATGCATGGGAGCATTACCCTCATGATGGTAAAGAGTTTTTGCATAATCTTTATAAATCTTTATCAGAGGCAAAATTTATAAAAACAATGACAATAGGTGAATATATTGAAAAATATAAGCCCAAAAATAATCTCAATTACCTTTTCCCTGGTTCCTGGATAGGAGCCAATTTTTCTACATGGATAGGGGAGCCTGAAGAAAATAAGGCATGGGAATACCTTTCTTATGTTAGAAAAGATATTGAAAAATATTTGAAGGAACTTGAACCTGAAAAAAAAGAAAAGGTTATGAGAATGATATATATAGCAGAGGGTTCGGACTGGTTCTGGTGGTATGGAAAGGATCAGGAGGTTCCTGGAAATTTCTTTGATGTTTCTTTCAGGGAAACTTTAAAAGAAATTTACAGGATTCTTGGAAAGAAATATCCAGATTTTCTTAATAAACCAATTGAATAAAATTTTTAAAAAAATTATTTTAACTCTAATTATTTTTTCAGCCTGTAAGGTAAATGAAAAGGAATTAAGAAAAGTTAAAGAGGAAATAGATTTTTTAAAAAATAAAGTAAGCAAAATAGAAAGTAAAATAGATTCTATCAAGAAAAACTTTGATGAATATAAGAAAAGTATTGAATCAAGAATTTTAATTTTAGAAAAAAATTCAAACAAAGAAAGGACTGAATTTAGACATCCGTGGGATAAAAGCTGTAACAAATGCCATTAAAAATTGAAAAATAATTACAGAAAATTGAACCAGAGAAATTCAATATTTTTATTGTATTCTACACAAACTTGAAAATTTTTAGTTTCTGAATTATAATTTAAACTATGAAAAGAACTTTGACAAAGGAAGATATTGTGAAGATACTGGAAGAGAAACTCCCGGAAATTATTGAGAGATCCCCTTTTGTCAGATTAAAAATTGAGGAGATAATGGAAAGAAAAGCTGTGACAAGGGAGGAAATAAAAGAAATACTTATGGAATTAAGAGCTCAGAGAGAGGATACAAATAGAAGGTTTGAAGAAATAAATAGAAGATTTGAGGAGTTAAGAGAGGATACAAATAAAAGATTTGAAGAGATAAATAGGAGGTTTGAGGAGTTAAGAGAGGATACAAATAAAAGATTTGAAGAGTTAAGAGAGGATACAAATAAAAGATTTGAAGAGATAAATAGGAGGTTTGAGGAGTTAAGAGAGGATACAAATAAAAGATTTGAGGAGTTAATGGAGGATACAAATAGAAGATTTGAGCTTCTTACAAAGGAGATGAGGGATGGTTTTAAGGTATTAAGGGATGCGATAACGGCGGTGGGGGCAAGGTGGGGTATATTTGCTGAGGAGGCTTTCAGGGAGAGTATGGAGGGTATTTTGAAGGAGCTAGGTTTTTATGATGTTAAGAAGTGGGAGGATTATGATAAAGAGGGTTTTGTTTTTGGTTATCCTTCAAGAGTTGAGGTTGATTTAGTTATAAGGGATGATAAGCATTATTTAATAGAGATAAAAAGTAGTGTATCGGAGGGTGATGTTTTGAAGTTAAAGAGGTTAGGTGAGTTTTATGAAAAAAGGACAGGGGTAAAGCCGGAGCTTGTTATAGTTTCTCCTTATATAAAAGATGAAGCGAAGGAGAGATGTGAAGTTTTGGGAATAAAGTTTTATAGAAGAACTTGAAAGAAGAAATTTAATTTTTAAGCTTGGTATAATGGAGCAGATCCAGAAGGAATAATACAATTCGGAGAGATTATTTTTTAGGAAAAGCGACGGCTGAAAAATTTTAAAGAGATATTAGATAATGGGAAAATGTAAAAATTACCATTTTTTGAAAATTTTTAAAAATTTTCCCATATTCTATAATTTTATGTAGCCGCACCCTTTAGGGCGCGCAAAAATTCTTTAAGATTAAAATATGAAAAAAAGTGTAAAAAATAATGAGAGGGAGGAAAAATTAGTTAAATTTATAAAAAGGACTATTTCAAAAGATTTAAAGATGATTATACAGGAAATTGAGCCAAAAAAATTCAATATTGTTATGGTATTCTACAGGTACTTGACAAGATAAAGAACAATAAGGTATAATAAGATATATTATTATATGTGCATATAGGCATAAAATGTGATGCGAAAATTTATTGATTTATTTAAAATTCTGTCGGATGAGACAAGGCTAAGGCTTATAGTAGCCCTCATGCAGGGTGAATTCTGTGTCTGCGAGCTTGTGGATGCCTTAAAGGTCTCTCAATATAATATCTCCCGTCATCTTGGTGTATTGAGAAAGTCAGGACTTGTGGAGGACAGAAAAGATGGGGTGTGGGTCTATTACCGTCTTTCACCAAAAGTATCGCCAATTATTTACGACATCCTGAAAATCCTTAAAAAACACACGGCAAATGAAAATATTATCGAGGAAGATAAAGCTCGTCTTGAAAAAAGGCTTAAGATGAGAGTTGAGGGAAAATGTATCAAAGGATATGGAGAGATTGCGAAATAATTTTTATTTGGGCCACATATATGCTTCTACGGGCATAGATGCAATAAGAAAATATGAAAATAGTAGAGCTAAAAATTGATGGCCTGTGCTGCACTGAATGTGCAACAAAGGTTGAAAAGGTTTTGAAAGCAACGAAAGGGATAAAGGATTTAAAAATACTCATGGCAGCAGAGAAAGCTATTATTACATACAATGAAGCAGAAATCACGGAAGAGGATATTATTAAGAGGATTGAAGGTATAGGGCATAAGGCAGAAATAAGTTCAAAGTTAGAAACTGAAAGAAAGAGGAGAGATTTGGCTGATACGCTCCGCTTTGTCTTCATAACAGCTACAAGCCTTATTGCCCTCGGTGAAATTGCTTTTGAGTATTTTGGACTTCTTGAAAAAAGCATAGAGTTAATCCCGTTGCCTCTTTTACTCCTTGCCATCCTCCTTGGCGGATACCCCATATTCAAGAGGGCTTTTTTAGGTATTTTGAAAAGGCAGATAACTGTTGATCTGATGATGAGCATCGGGATTATCGGAGCAGCTGTTATTGGGGAATATATATCATCCATGCTGGTTGCATTTTTTATGAACCTTGCCCACTATCTTGAGGAGTTTACAGTAACAAGGTCAAGACAGGCGATAAAGGAGCTTATAAAGCTTGCTCCAAAAACAGCAAGGATAAAGGTGGATAATAGAGAGATTGAGGTTCCAGTTTCGGAGCTTAAGCCAGCAGATATAGTTGTAGTAAGGCCGGGTGAAAGGATACCTGTGGATGGGGTCGTTATAAAAGGTTTGAGTTCGGTAAATCAGGCACCCATCACAGGGGAGAGCATCCCTGTAGAAAAACAAATTGGTGACGAAGTGTTTGCAGGCACATTGAACGAAAATGGCTACTTAGAAATAAAAACAACAAAAATCGGAGAAGATACAACCCTTGGAAAGATTATAAAACTTGTAGAAGAGGCAGAAGCCCACAAAGCCCCTATCCAGAAGTTTGCAGATAGATTTACCACTTATTTTTTACCATGTGCCCTTGGTTTTGCAATTCTCACCTACTTTATATCTGGCAAAGCCATCTATGCAATTGCGGTTCTTGTCGCAGCATGCCCCTGTGCAGTTGGACTTGCAACACCTCTTTCTGTTATAGCAAGTGTTGGAAGCAGTGCAAGAAGAGGACTTCTTATAAAAGGAGGATTGTATCTGGAGGCACTGGCAAAGGTAGATTGCCTTGTAATCGATAAAACAGGAACAGTTACATTTGGAAGGCCGAAAGTAACAGATGTGATAGAAGTCAGTAATGAAGAATCAGAAGTTAGCAAAGAAGAAATCCTGAGGCTTGCAGCATCCGTAGAGAAGCATTCAGAACACCCCATAGCATCAGCTATAATTGAGAAAGCTGAAGAGGAAGGGATAGAGATTCCTGAACCTGAAGAGTTTGAATACTTTATAGGCCGTGGTGTTACAGGAAAGGTGGAAGGGAAAACCGTTGTTCTTGGAAATCGAAAACTCCTTGATGAAAAGGGGGTTATTCTTCCTGAAAATATAAGGTTAAAGGCTCAAGAGTTAGAAGCAGAAGGAAAAACCGTCCTCTTTCTTGGAAAGGATAGAGTGGTTGTGGGTCTTATCACAGCTAGTGATATCCTGCGGGATGAGGCCATAAGGGCGATAGAGGATTTAAAAAAGTTTGGGATTAAGAGAATCATCCTTTTAACTGGTGACAATGAAAGGGTTGCTTCAAATATCGCAAAGAGGCTTGGTATTACAGAATATAAGGCAAACCTTCTGCCCGAAGATAAAATAGCAATCGTGAAAAAACTCCAGGATGAAGGACATAAAGTCTGTATGATAGGTGACGGAGTAAATGATGCCCCTGCCCTCGCACAGGCGGATGTTGGGATTGCAATGGGTGTTGCAGGCACAGATGTGGCGATAGAAGCAGCCCATGTAGCACTTATGAGAGATGATCTTTCTCAAGTCCCTCAGGCTATAAAAATCGGAAGAAATACTTATAAGATTATCAGACAGGGGATAGCCCTGGGTATATTATGGGATATAATAACTATGGGGCTTGCATCTATTGGTATCTTAAGTCCTGTTATGGCAGCAGCCCTTGAAGAGCTGCCAACCTTAATGGTTGCAGCAAATGCATCAAGACTTATAGTCAATTCAAAAAATATAAAGATTTTTGGTGGCTAAAATATGCTTATATGGGTATAAAAACAACTATAAAAGGAGGTAAAAATTATGGAAAGAAAGAAAATTAAAAAAGGTATAAATCTAAAGCTTGTAACTGGGATTATATTGGCTATCTCAGTTATCATAGGTATAGCTTCAACCAGTTCAAACAGCAAAGGGACGAGAACAAAGGCTGTCAAGAAAGGAAAGATTCTAAGCATCAATGATATTATAGCTGACCCTTATATCTATAAAGGGACTATCACTGTCACAGGGGTTGTGGCAGATAAGTCAAGATTCAGGAAAATACCTAAAGATGTCTTTTTGATGATAGAGACTTCTGAGGCAAAGATCTGTAAGACAACAGGATGCGCAAGCTTCTACCTGCCTGTAAAATATGAGGGAGAACATCCCAAAGAATGGGATGAAGTGAATGTTACAGGGAGTTTTATTGAGGTTGAAGGTGGTATTCTATTTGTAGCCAAAAAGGTGGAAGTACTCAGACATCTGAAATTTTAAGTGGGCGCGATGAACATACCAAAACTCGTTTTTAAAAATCTAACATCAAAAAAGAGTAGATTTGTCTTTACCCTATCCGGCATAACAATAGGAATAGCTTCATTTGTGACTCTCGTCTCATTGGGAAGCGGGTTAAAGGCAGAAATAAAGAGGCAGGCAGGTGAAATCGGAGGAAACCTCATAGTAACACCAAAGGGATGGTGTGCCTACGAACAGGTATCTGTGCTTATAGGTGAAAAGTTGCCGGAGGCAATACCTTTTGATGAGTTCGAAAAGATTGCCAGCATAAAAGGGCTTACCGCGGTTCCATATTTAACAGAAAGGACTGCAATCAAAAACAATCCTGTTCCGGTTATCGGTATTCTTCCCTCTGAAATGAAGGCATTTAAAAAGTGGGAGATTGGAGAAGGTACTTACTTCGAATCACAAAATGAAAATGCCGTTATTATCGGTTTTAGCATTGCGAAGCAGTTCGAATTAAAGCCAGGAGATGAAATTACTATCAGGAAACAAATTTTTCTTATAAAAGGAGTTCTTAAAGAGACCGGGACAAAGGATGATATTGCCATATTCATGCCACTTTCAATTGCACAGAAAATTTACGGTATTGATAATAAGGTCTCTTTCATAGCGGTGAAAGTAGACGACATTTCAAAGATTAATGAATATATCCTGAAAATAGAGGATATAGCCAATGTTTCAGTGGTCTCGGATAAAGAGCTTTTAAAATCCGTCCTCTCAATTGTCGGAACAGTGAGCCTTACATTGCAGACTATCGCAGCAGTTGCAATCCTTGCAGCTTTATTTGGAATAATAAATACCATGATGATGGCAATTTATGAAAGAAAAAGGGAGATAGGAATTCTTCAAGCTATTGGATGCACAAGGGGCACCATATTTATCATCTTCCTTTTCGAATCGTTACTGTATGGTTTCCTTGGAGGGGTTCTTGGGCTTGTGATAGGCATTCTACTTTCATATTTCGGCTCACCTTACATCTCGCAGAATGAGTTCACAGCATTTTTAAAGGGGGGTGAATTTAGGGATGCATTTAATTTAAGTCTTATCATTGGGGTATTGGGATTTTCTGTTCTTATATCTCTTGCAAGCGGTTTGTATCCTGCATACAGGGCATCAAAAATTACACCTGTGGAGGCAATAGCTTATGAATAAAATAATAATAAAAACCTATAACCTTGAAAAAATCTATAATACCGGCAAGGTAAAGACACATGCATTAAGAGGGGTTACAATAGAAATACCAAAAGGAGTTTTTGCTGCTATTGTTGGTCCATCAGGAAGTGGCAAGAGCACCCTTTTGCACCTTATTGGCGGGCTTGATAGACCAACAAAGGGCAAGGTTTTTCTGGATGGAATAGATTTAAGTAAGGCCACAAATAGTGAATTAGCAAAAATCAGATGTAAGAAAATAGGTTTTGTATTCCAGTTTTTTAATCTTCTTCCTAACCTTACTGCACAGGAAAATGTAGAAATAATAATGTTGTTTGCAGGTTTAAAAAGGGATTTGCAAAAACAAAGGGCAAAAGAACTTTTATCTCTGGTAGGTCTTGGAAATAAGCTAAAAGCAAAACCATCTGAACTTTCAGGAGGTGAGCAACAGAAGGTTGCTATTGCAAGGGCATTGGCAAATGATCCTGAAATTCTTCTCATGGATGAGCCTACAGGGAATCTTGATTCTGAATCAGAGTCAGAGGTCCTTGAGCAGATATTTAAGCTCCATAAGCAAGGAAAGACCATTATAATTGTCACTCACAATAGCGAGATCGCAAAAATGGCGGAGATGGTTATAAGGATAAAGGATGGAAAGGTTGTAAATTAAAACTTTACAGGTTCAATCTACTGAGGGATAATTTTATAAAAATTTGATTTAATCCCGAAAGTCTTTTAAAATTAATGTATGAAAAAAATAATAATAATTTCACTTATCAGTTTTATTCTAAAAGCCCATATTATAACAGTGGATGGGGACCCTTCTGATTGGATGCCCCATTCTGTTTCGCAGAGAGATACTTTTTTTTACCTATTCCACCCTGGATACACAACAGATCAATATGAAGCAGTCTGGCTTGATGAAATTGATGATGATTTTGGAGATGGTGATTATACTTATCCTACTGATGTTTCATTTAAAGGTAAGGAAGCGGATCTTATAGAATTTAGATTCACAGAGGGAGCAACGAGCACTGATACTTTCCTTTATTTCTTAATAGTTGTAAGCGATACCTTTAATGGAGGACAGGACTGGCCATCTTTTATTGCCTATTTCACAATAGACACTCTAATAAACCGTCAAGGGGCAAAATATGCACCGCAGTATTCAGATGTTACAGTATCAGGTGAATGGCAATATTCTGGGGTTTTTTCAATGTATACAGCAAGATTACTAAAGTATGACTATAGTTATGTAAACCCTTCTGGACACAGTTTTGCTCATCAATATAATGTATACGAAGCAGGACTTAAAATTGATTCCTTAAAACTTTACCATAAATCTTACTGGGTAAGTTTCGGTATTGGTCTTGAGGATTTTGGCAATTTCAGAGAAGTTGATTCTATTGCTTCACAGTATAACGGCGGAGGAGGTATTCAAAACTGGGCAGATCCAGATTTATACGACCTTGCCTATATCAATGCAATTCAACAGAAAAATGAATTATCAGGTTACTCAGTAAATACACCTGTTACAATCACAAATGCAATGAGAAGAGTTTTTCTTTATGTAAGACTCAATGAAAAACCTACTTTAAAATTTGAAAAAATAAACGAAAAAATAAATAAAGGTATATACGATTTAACTGGTAGAAAGATTATAAATATCAAAAGAAAAGGAATTTACATAAATAAAGATAAAAGGAAAATACTGAAGATAAAATAGATAGTGAGTTATCTTGAAATAAAAGAACTCTATAAGAAATTTAAAAAAGAAGAAATTTTAAAAGATATAAATTTAGAGGTAAAAAAAGGGGAATTTTTTGTTGTTCTCGGACCCTCAGGATGTGGTAAGACAACACTTCTAAAAATTATTGCAGGACTTTTAAAACCTGATAAGGGTAAAATAATTCTTGAAGAAAGCGATATTACAAATCTTGAACCGGGAAAAAGGGATGTGGCAATGGTTTTTCAGAACTATGCTTTATACCCACATATGAAGGTTATAGAAAATATCCTTTTTCCCTTAAGAATAAAAAAAATAAAAATTGAAGAACAAAAGAAAAGGTTAGAATGGGTAACTGAATTTCTGAAAATTGGAGAAATACTTGAAAAAAAACCTTCTGAGCTATCTGGTGGCCAGCAGCAAAGGGTGGCTTTAGCAAGAGCACTTGTAAGAAATCCTAAAATCTTTTTAATGGATGAGCCCTTATCAAATCTCGATGCAAAATTGAGAACTGAAATGAGAAGTGAACTTAAAAATTTACAGAGAAATCTAAATATAACCACAATATATGTAACCCATGATCAAATTGAAGCAATGACTCTCGCTGATAGAATTTGCATTTTAAATAAGGGGGAAATAATGCAAATTGGAACACCTGAAGAGATTTATGAAAAACCCCAAAATTTTTTTGTGGCAAGTTTTATTGGAACTCACGGGATCAATATTATTGAATCTGAAAATTTTATACTCTGTGTAAGACCCGAAAAATTCTATCTTGCAAGACAGGAGGGCAAAAACTATGAATTTTATGTCAGGCTTAATTCTTACGATTTTATTGGAGAATACTATGTTTTAAAATGTGATATTGTGGATGTTGTATTTAACGGGAATCATATAGATACAAAAAAAGGAGAAATAAAAGTAATTATGAATAAAAAACCTGAATACAGAAATATAATTTTTTATGTAAGGGAAAAGGATGTTTATAGATTTGATAGAAATAAATTAAGACTTTCTTAATTCAAATAAAGCATCTCTATATTTTGCTGCCTTTTCAAATTCAAAAAGATCAGCAGCTTCTTTCATTTTCCTTTCAAGTTCTTCTATTAAACTTATTTTATCAAGGGTTGCTTTTAAAACCTCTATTTCCTTTTCAACATCCTCATATTCATCCCTTGCTTCAAGTCTTGCATCAGCAACAATTGTTGTCATTAAAATCTGTTCTTTAGTCTTTTTTATAGTTTCAGGAACTATTCCGTGTTTTTCATTATATTCCATCTGAATTTTTCTTCTCCTCTCAGTTTCCTCTATTGCCTTTTTCATAGCCTGGGTTACTTCATCAGCATAAAGGATAACTTTACCTGCTTTATTTCTTGCAGCTCTCCCGGCAGTTTGTATTAAAGCAGTTTCACTTCTTAAAAAACCAGTTTTGTCTGCATCAAGTATAGCAACAAGAGAAACTTCTGGTAAATCAAGACCTTCCCTTAAAAGATTAACACCAACAAGACATTCAAATTTACCAAGCCTTAAATCCCTCAAAATTTCCACTCTATCAATTGGATGAACTTCAGAATGAAGGTATTTAACTCTGAAACCTGCTAAAGACAAATACTCAGCAAGATCTTCAGCCATTCTTTTTGTAAGGGTTGTAACAAGAACTCTCTCACCTTTTTCCTTTATTTTCCTTATCTCTTCCATTAAATCATCAATCTGCCCCCTTGTTGGTTTAACAACAATTTCAGGATCCACAAGTCCTGTCGGTCTTACAATCATTTCAACTACTCTACCCTTAGCTTTTTCAATTTCATAATCTCCGGGTGTAGCTGACATATATATTACCCTATCAAGTAGTGCTTCAAACTCTTCAAACTTTAGGGGTCTGTTATCAAGAGCAGAAGGGAGTCTAAATCCATATTCTACAAGAACTTCTTTCCTTGATCTATCACCCCTAAACATTGCTCTTAATTGGGGAATTGTTACATGACTTTCATCTATTATGCATAAAAATTCCGGGGGGAAATAATCAAGTAAACATCTCGGTCTTTCACCGGGTTTTCTTCCGTCAAAATGTCTTGAATAATTTTCTATTCCAGGACAGTAACCTATTTCCCTTAACATTTCAAGATCATACCTTGTCCTCTGTTCTAATCTTTGTGCTTCAAGAAGCTTCCCCTGCTCCCTTAACTCTTTAAGTCTTTCCTCAAGTTCTTCTTCAATAGATTTTAATGCTCTTTCAAGAGTTGGTCTTGTTGTAACATAATGGGAAGCTGGGTAAATAGCAATTCTCTTTTTTCTTTCAAAAACTTTTTGAGATACTTTATCCCTTATTTCAATTTTCTCTATCCAGTCATCAAACATTTCTATTCTTACAAGATAATCCTCATAGGCAGGTATAAGTTCTATTATATCACCTTTAACTCTGAACCTCCCTCTTGCAAGTTCAAAGTCATTCCTTGTGTAATAAAGGTCTATAAGTCTTCTTAAAATAACATCCCTTTCAATATTCTGTCCTTCTTCTAAAATAAGATAAATTTTCTTTATCTCTTCAGGGTTTCCAAGTCCATAAATACAGGATACAGAGGCAACAACAATAACATCATCTCTTTCAAGAAGTGATGAAGTTGTCCTTAGCCTTAATCTTTCAATATCCTCATTAATTGAGGCATCCTTTTCTATATAAGTATCTGTCTCAGGTATATAAGCTTCAGGCTGATAGTAATCATAGTAAGAAATAAAGTATTCCACTTTATTTTCAGGAAAAAGCTGTTTTAACTCTCCGTAAATCTGTGCTGCAAGAGTTTTATTGTGGGAAATAATTAAGGTAGGTTTACCCCATTTTTCAATCACATTTGCAATAGTAAAAGTTTTACCACTTCCTGTAACCCCGAGAAGAACCTGATGTCTTAGACCTGATTCAAGACCTGAAAGTAATTCTTTTATTGCCTTTGGTTGATCACCTTTCGGCTTAAGGTCTGTAACCAGTTTAAAACTTGCCATATTATTTAATTTAATCCTTTTATAGAAAAAATTCAATTCTGTCCCCATTTTTTGTATTTTATTTTAAATAAGCATTAAAATTATTTTTAGAATCCTTTAAAGGAGGGATTTTAAATGAAAATAAATAAAATTTGTGTTCTTGGTGCAGGAACAATGGGCAGTCAGATTGCTGCCCTTTTATCAAGTCTTGGATTTAAAACCTATTTACTTGATATAGTTCCCAAGGAAGGAAAAGACAGAAATAAAATTGTAAAAGATGCAATTCAAAGGTTAAAAAAACAATTTCCACCTCCCTTATATTTACCTGAATTTGCAGATGATATTGAAATTGGAAATTTTGAAGATAACCTTGAAATTGTTAAAGAAGTAGACTGGATCATTGAGGCAGTTGTTGAAAATCTTGAAATTAAGAAAAATTTATTTAAAAAAGTGGAAAATTTTTATAAAGATGGAACAATTGTAACAACTAACACCTCAGGTTTACCACTAAGGGAAATATCTTCTGATTTTAAAAAGGAGATGAAGAGAAACTTCTTTGGTACTCACTTTTTCAATCCACCAAGATTTATGAAACTTCTTGAAATTATTCCAGGACCTGAAACTGATAAAAATATTTTAGAAGAATTTAAAAAATTTGCTGAAAGAAAACTCGGAAAGGGAATTGTAATTGCTAAAGACACTCCCAATTTTATTGCTAATAGAATCGGGGTATTTGGAATCATGTATATTTTTAAATTAATGGAGGAGATGGATTTGAAACCAGAAGAGATTGATGCCTTAACAGGGAAAGCAATGGGAAGACCTAAAACTGCAACTTTTAGAACCCTTGACCTTGTAGGACTTGATGTTCTATATCATGTTGCTAAAACTGTATATGAAAGGGCTACAAATGATGAAATGAGAGAAATTTTTAAACCACCCGAATTTCTTGAAAAAATGATAAAGGAAGGTTTGCTCGGTGATAAAACTCAAAAAGGGTTTTATAAAAAAGAAAAAGTGAATGGTGAAACAAAAATATATACTTTTGATATTAAAAACTGGACTTACAGGGAGCAAAGTAAGGCAAGTTTTCCCTCCCTTGAAAGAGCTATGCAGGAAGATAATGAACTTGAAAGAATTAAATTTCTCATAAACGGAAAGGATAAAGGAGCAGAATTTGCCTACAGGTCTCTTTCTGAAATCTTACTTTACTGTGCCAACAGAATTCCTGAAATTTCTGATGATGTATTGAATATAGATAATGCAATGAAATGGGGATTTGGCTGGAAATACGGACCTTTTGAAATATGGGATTATCTCGGAGTAAAGGAATTTACAAAGAGAATGGAAAGTGACGGTAAAAAAGTCCCTGACTGGGTTAAGGAAATTGATAGTTTTTACAAAAAAGATAAAACAAAAAGGCACTTTTACTTTTATCCAGAAAGAAATTACAGAGAAGAAATAAAAAGTAAATATGAGGTTTATATCAGTGATTTAAAGGAAGAGAAAAAAACTTTAAAGGAAAATAATGAAGCCACTTTATATGATATGGGAGAAGATGTGCTTTTACTTGAATTCCACACAAAAGCAAATGCAATAGGACCTGGAATAGTTGAGATGGTATTTGAATCTATTGATTTTCTCGAAAATTCTAATTATGCTGGAATGGTTATAGGAAATCAAGGGGAACATTTCTCAGCAGGTGCAAACCTATATTTAATACTTATGGCTATTCAGGAAGAAGAATGGGATGAAATTGATTTAATGGTAAGAAAATTCCAAGAAATGAATATGAGAATAAAATATTCAAATAAACCAATAGTTACAGCACCTTTTGGGAGAGTTTTAGGCGGTGGATGTGAAATTGTTCTACACTCACCTTATGTCCAAGCTTCTTCAGAATTATACATGGGACTTGTTGAAATTGCAGTTGGACTTTTACCAGCAGGAGGTGGAACAAAAGAAATGTTATTGAGACACAACGAAATTATACCAGAAGGTGTAAATGTTGATTTTTACCCTTATTTAAGAAGAATTCTTGAAATTATAGGAATGGCAAAAGTTTCCTCTTCTGCTTTTGAAGCTAAAAAATATTTATTTTTAAGAGATAGAGACGGTATAACAATAAATCAGGATCATTTACTTTATGATGCAAAAAGGAAAGTTATTGAATTAAATGAAATCGGTTTTCAAAGAAACAGAAAGAAAAAAATAAAAGTCGAAGGAAGAGATGGATACTTTTATCTTGAAATGCTTATATATAATCTACTTGAAGCAAAACAGATTACAGAACATGAAGCTCTTATAGCCAGAAAAATATCGGAAATTTTAACAGTTAAAGATGTGCCAAAGGGAACAGAGGTTAGTGAAGAAACCTTACTTGACCTTGAAAGGGAAAACTTTCTTTTCCTCTGTGGAACACAGAAAACAAAAGAAAGAATAGAGCATATGCTTTTAAAGGGTAAACCTTTAAGAAATTAAAAGGAGGCTTTAAAATGAAAAAAGCTGTGATTGTTGATGGGGTTAGAACCCCTGGAGGTAAAGCAAATAAAGGTTCTTTCAAAGACACAAGACCCGAGTACCTTGCAACCTGTGCAGTTAAAGAGCTTATCAAAAGAACCGGTATTGATAAAAAGGAAATTGATGATTTAATTTTAGGATGTGCTTTTCCTGAGGGTGAACAGGGAATGAATATAGCAAGAATTGTAGCACTTGCTGCTTCACTTCCAGTAGATGTTCCGGCTATGACAGTAAATAGATTCTGTGCATCGGGTCTTGAAGCGATCGCAATTGCTGCATCTAAAATAATAAGTGGACTGGCTGATTGTATAATTGCTGGGGGTGTTGAAAGCATGTCAAAAATTCCAATGGGTGGTCTTAAAACCTCTCCATTTCCTTTACTTATGGAAAAATTCCCTGGATACTATCTTTCAATGGGATTAACAGCTGAGAAAGTAGCTGAAAAATATAGTATTAAAAGAGAGGAACAGGATAAATTTGCCTATGAAAGTCATATGAAAGCCTTAAAAGCTCAGGAAAATGGAAAATTTAAAGATGAAATTGTTCCTGTTACCACAAAGGTTATAAAGTATGAGGATGGATTACAAAAAATAGAGGAGATAACTCTTGATTTTGATGAAGGAATAAGACCTGATACTTCAATTGAAGCCTTATCAAAATTAAAACCTGTATTTAAGGAGGGTGGAACTGTTACTGCTGGAAATTCTTCACAGATGACAGATGGAGCGGCAGCTTTACTTATAATGTCAGAGGAAAAAGCAAAAGCACTTGGTTTTAAGCCAATTTTAAGATTTGTTACCTATGCTGTGCATGGTGTTGAACCTGAGATAATGGGGATAGGACCTGTAAAAGCAATTCCTAAAGCACTAAAAATGGCTGGTTTAAATAAAGAAGATATAGGTCTCATAGAATTAAATGAGGCTTTTGCAGCACAATCTCTTGCAGTGATTAAGGAACTCGACCTTGATATGGAAAGAATAAATGTAAATGGTGGAGCAATTGCCTTAGGACATCCCCTTGGATGCACAGGAGCTAAATTAACAGTTACATTAATGAATGAAATGAGAAGAAGAAAAGTTCAATTTGGAATGGTAACTATGTGTATAGGTGGAGGAATGGGAGCAGCAGGAATTTTTGAACTAATATGAAAATTAAATAAGGAGGAAAAAATGGAAGAAAAAATTTATAAAAAGGGAGGAGGATTTTTAATAAGTGAAACCCCACCTGAGGAGGTCTTTATTCCTGAAAATTTCTCTGAGGAACAGAAAATGATTGCAAAAACTGCCGAAGATTTCATAATGAAGGAAGTACTTCCAAACACTAATGAAATTGAATCCCAGAATTTTGAAATTCAAAGAAAATTAATAAAAAAAGCAGGAGAACTTGGACTTTTAGGAGCTGATATTCCTGAAAAATACGGGGGACTCGGTCTTGATAAGGTTTCATCAATGTTAATTGCAGAAAAAATAAGCATGCATGGTTCCTTTTCAGTAACCTTTGGAGCTCATACTGGAATAGGAACCCTTCCTATTGTTCTATTTGGAAATGAGGAACAGAAGAAAAAATATTTACCAAAACTTGCAACTGGTGAATATATAGGAGCTTATGCTTTAACAGAACCTCAAGCAGGTTCTGATGCAATGAACATTAAAACAAACGCAAAACTTGAAGGATCTTATTTTGTTTTAAATGGAACAAAACAATTTATAACAAACGCAGGTTTTGCTGACCTATTTATAATTTTTGCAAAAGTAGATGGAAAAGATTTTGCTGCTTTTATAGTTGAAAGAAATTCAGATGGATTAATAATCGGAAAAGAGGAACATAAAATGGGGATTAGGGGTTCATCTACCTGTGCTTTGACCCTTGAGAATTTAAAAGTTCCAAAAGAAAATCTGCTTTACGAAATTGGAAAAGGTCATCACATTGCTTTTAATATTTTAAACATAGGAAGATATAAACTTGGTGTTGGAACAATAGGTGCATCAAAAGGAGCTTTAAAAGAGGCAGTTAGCTATGCGAAGGAAAGAGTCCAATTTGGGAAGCCGATTTCTGAATTTGGGCTCATTAAGGAAAAAATTGCAAATATGGTAACAAAAATATTTATGGGTGAAAGTATGGCTTATAGACTCGCAGGAAATTTAGATGAATCCCTTAAAGAACTGAATCCTGATTCACCTGATTACACACAAGAAGCTATGAAAAGAATTAGGGAATATGCTGTTGAATGTTCAATACTTAAAGTTTATGGCTCAGAACTTCTTGATTATGTTGTGGATGAATGTGTTCAGATATATGGAGGATATGGATTTATAACAGAGTATCCTGTTGAAAGGTATTACAGGGATTCAAGAATCAATAGATTATTTGAAGGAACAAATGAAATAAATAGGCTCCTGATTACAGGAATGTTAATGAGAAATGCCCTTGAAGGAAAATTACCACTTTTGAAGGAAATTGACAAAGTATCAAAAGAATTTGTTACCTTTACACCATCAACGGTTCAGGTTCTAAATGGACCAGTCGGTGAAGAAAAAACATTATTAAATTTAATGAAAAAAGTCTTACTAATTTCAGCAGGAGTTGCAGCACAGGTTTATAAGGAAAATTTAAGAGATGAAGAAGAAATTCTTGCTACAATTTCGGATATGATTATTGAAACCTATGCTTTTGAAAGTGCTATATTAAGATCAGAAAAATTAAGAAAAATAGGTAAGGAAAATGAACTGATGGTATTATGCATAAAATATTACGCCCCCAATTACTTAGAAAAAATGGAAAGTTATTCAAGGAAAATTCTGACAAACTGTAAAAAGGGAGATGAATTAAGGCTTCTTTTGACAGGAATAAAGAAGTTTACAAAATGGTATAATCCCTCTGATGTTATAGGTATAGGAAGAAAAATTGCAGAAAAAACATATGAACTCGGAAAATATCCTTTTTCAGTTGTTTAATTAAAATGTGAGATAAATCACTTTAAAAATTAAAATTAAACTGTATAATTAAACAAAAGGAGGTAAAAGTATGAAAAAATTTATAATTTTAATAATCTTCACACAACTAAAAGCAGGAATACTCTCTTACTGGGGTCTTGATAAACCTGTTACATTAAATTATTCAGGTTTTGATACTCTTAAAACACCCTATGTTCATTTAGGTTCTACATTATCCTTATCTATCACTATATTTCAACCAACTGATACACTTTCACAAGCTTATTATTCAAGAGAATCATCCGTTTTCATAATTAATGACACATTAATTTTTAAAGAGCTGGACACTATTAATTCTTTATGGGTTTCAGGACCTGTTATTCCAGTATACGGGTTTGAAAGTAAAGTCATAAATAATATAAAAATAATTCCAGATACACATTCATTAAGATTCCGCAATTATTCATGGGATCTCAGTCCGATAAATGAAAAATTAATAACAGACATTGATAGAGATAATATTAATGATACTGTAATAATTCAGAGCGGACAGGGAAAATTCTTAAAAATGGATACTTTAGATATTGTAATAGGTTTGATTAAAGCCTATCACATTAAAATTGAATATTGGGGGACAGGTAAATTCGGAAATGGACTTACACTTAATCATTATATTTCCATTGACCGCTGGTGGGCTCCTAATAATTTTGGAAATATATTTCAGGGATTAGCAAAGGAAGAATTTTTCCAGATTGATTCAGCTCCAGGTTTTGTAATGAAAATAAATAGAAGTTCAGGTAGAGGATCAGCACTATTAGAGAGTGTGGGAATAAATGAATCCTATAAATTTAATTCTGAAATTAAAACAAAAACAAGTTATTTTATAGATAAAAACTCAAATTTAATTGATAGATTTTTCTATGACCTTTCAGGGAAAAAAGTATATAAAATTAATAAGGGAATTTATTTTATGAAAAATAAAAAACAGAAAAAAATTAAATTTATTGTAATTAAATAAATTTCTTTAAAACATCTAAAGAGTATTTTTCTATAAGATAAATATTAAATTTTAGTTCCTTTTTTAAATTTCTAAGTTCACTTTTAATCTTTTTAAAATCTATCTTATTCAGCCACAATTTGTAAAAATTATAAAGTAAAAGTAAGTCCCTTCTTTTGGTATTTTCTATAATCTCTTCCATTTTTCTTAAAATTTCAGTTTTATTTTCCTTTTTAATTACCTTTATTTTAAAAAGAAGTGATAAAACCCTAAAATAAAAAACTTTTAACTTCTCCTTTTTAGAATAAAAAAGAGGTTCTTCTATGTATTTTATTGAATTATCAATGTCTCCTAACAAAAAATAACTTAAAGAAAGAGAATAAAGATTGAAATTTTCTCCATATTTATCCTTTTCTTTTCTTGATAGTTCTATAAGTTTTTTAAAATAAGTAATACTATCCTCAAATTTCCTTTTATATAATAAGAGAGTTGCATAATTATGAATAACTGTTAAATTAACACCTTTAAAAAGTTCTTCTGAGTCCAAAAAAATTTTTGAGTTTTCAAAAGATTTTTCTGCCTTTTTTATTTTACCCAAAGAAAGGAATACTATCCCTTCGTAAGCATCTATCTTTGCAAGGTATTCTTTATCTCTCATCGACTCTGCCAGATACCTTGCCTTTTTTAAATTTTTTAAAGCTTTTTCAAATTCCCCTTTCGTATACAAAAGATAAGAATATTCAACAAGAACAGGGTAAAGAGATTTATATTCTCTTAAAAAGTTATATTTCTCTATAGATTTTTCAAACCAGATTTCAGCATCCTCTAAATTGCCAAGGATTAAATTATTTAATGCAATACTTGATTCAAGAGCTGCAAGTTCACTAAGTGAAAGATTTTCTTTTTCTTTATAAAGCTTATAACATATTTCAAGTGACTTTTTATATTTACCGGTGTTTTCAAGAGCTGTTTGGTATAAATTCATAAATTTCAACCTATCTCTTTTTTCAAAAAAGGAAACCTCATCTTTTATCTTTTCAAGAATCAAAAAACCCTCTTTAAATTCTCCCATATCAAGTAAAACATCAGCAAGGGATAAAAAAAGTTTTTTACCTTTATCTCCCAGTAAACTTATGCCTTTTTTAAGAATATAGAGAGATTTTTCTTTTTCTCCTTTAAAACTGAAATAAAGTGAAAGGAAATCATAGTAATTTATATCTTCCTTACTTAAATTTTCTATCAAAATTTTAGCTTCCTCCAGAAAACCAAGATGTAAAAGGGAATATATTCTCTTATAAATACAGTTTTTAGAAACTTCTAAATTTTTTTCTTTATAACTTTCAATTAGAAAATCTGTTATTAATTTCAAATCACTTATACTTCCCCTTTCATATAGAATATTAAGCATTTTTTCCCCAAATTTTATAACATCATCGAATAGTTCACCTCTAAAGGCATGATAGATTGAAAAAATATTTTCTTTATCTTTTGAATTTTTCCATATTTTTCTATGAATATCCCTTCTTTCCTCCTTTAAAAGAGTGTTATATATTGTTTCCTGGAAAAGAGGAGTTTTAAAATAATATTTATTCTCTTCCTTAAATAAGTAAGCCTTTTCAACCAACTTTTCTAAATCTTTGCTTTCTATATCAATCAAACTCAAAGCTTTTTCCTCAAAAGAAGGACCTAAGACAGAAACTTTTTTTAATATCTCTTTTAAACTTTCATCAAGATTTTCAACTTCTGACATTAAAACGAGATCAATCCTGTCAGGTATTTTTTTCCCCTTTGATATAAGAATTTCATTAATGAATAAAGGATTACCCTTTGTTTTTTCAAATATTTCTTCCTGATAATGAACTGGAAGAGAAATATTCAATTTATTTATAAATTCTTTAAATTCTTCATAATCAAACCCTTTTAATTCTATAAAATCCAAATCAACCCCCTTTAATCTTCTTAAAATTACATCCTTATTTCTTGTGGCAATTATTAAAGTAAGTGGTATTTTAATTCTTTCAATTATAAATTTTATAAATTCATAAGAGAGAAAATCAGCCCATTGCATATCATCAAGAATAAAAATTGTTTTCTTTTTTTTCTCAATATAATCAATAAAATTAAAATAATCTTCTTCTTTTTTAAAATCAAAACTCTTCTTGAATTCAGAAGAAAAGATATTGAATTCTCCTCCAAAGGGAGAGGCTCGGAAACTATAAACTTTATATTCCCTTTCAATTAAATCTTTAATTTTATTGAGAAGTGAAGTTTTACCAATACCAGGGGGTCCATATATAACAAAAACTTTAATTTTTTTATTTTCATTAATTTCCTTTAAAATCTTATCAATAATTTCTTTTCTTCCAACAAAGAAAAATCTTCTACTTTCTTTTAACTCCTCAGATAATCCCAAAACTTTAAAAATTTTAATTTTTTCTTTTTTACCTTTAACTTTTTGAGCTCCCAAACTTTCAAAAAGAAATATGTCACCTGCTAAATTTTTTGTTGTTTCACTTACAAGTATTTCATCAATACCGGATAATGATTCTATACGTTGAGCAAGATTAACAGTGTCACCTATTACTGTATAATCAAGAGTTTCACTAAGACCTATACCTGTTAAAAGTATTTCTCCTGAATTTATACCTACATGCACACCTATTCCATATTCTTTTTTTAAATTTTTTACAAAATTAAGTATTTCAAGAGCTGCCCTTATTGCCTTTTCTGCATGATTTTCGTATCCCCCTTTTACTCCAAAAAAACATAAACATGCATCTCCTATGTATTTATCAATCTTTCCATCATAATATTCCACAATTTTCTTTACCTCTGTAAAAAAGATATTTAGAATTTTAACAACATCTTCTGCATCTCTTTTTTCTGAAAGACTTGTAAAACCAGCCACATCAACAAACATAACTGAAACTCTTTTCCTCTCACCTTTTTTCTCCTCTATTAATCTTGAACCACATTTACCACAGAAAACAAAACCATCAGGATTTTCAAAAGAACACTTTGGACATTTTATGGACATCCTATCTAAATTTTAAAGAAAATATCTATTCTATAACAAAATTTATTAATTCTTTCCAATTATTAATACTTATAATATCCTCTTTTACTTTTTTCCCCTTAGGATTCCATAAAATAGCCCTTGCACCTATTTTTAAAGGACCTTCTATATCAAGTTCAGGAGTATCCCCAATGTGTAAGAGTTCTTCAGGTTTTATTTTAAAAAAATTTATAACTTTCATAAAAATCTCTGGATGCGGTTTTCTTACACCTTCAAAAGAAGAAAAAAGCATTATATCAAAAAAAGATGAAATTCCTGCATCTTCAAGAATTTTCTTTTCCACATTTCCCCCAGGTGTGTTTGAAACAATACCAAGCTTAAACCCTCTTTCTTTTAATATTTTTATAACCTCTATTACCTCCTTATCAACACTTAAACCAGCTTTATAAAGATATTCTTCATAAATTTTTACGAGACTTTCAACCATTTTCTTACTTTTTCTAATTTTTAGATTTTTTAAAATTTCTTCAACCATAATATTAAGAGTCACTTCTTTATTATTAATTGGATTTACCCTGTAAAGCTCCCAAACTTTACTTGAAATTTCCTTAACTTCTTCATAAGAAAAACTGTATCCCTTTTCCTTTAAAAATCCTACAACCTCCTTTGCTCTTTCCTCCCTCATCTTTTTTATCTTTTCCTCATCAATTGGAACAAGGGTATCCCAATAATCAAAGGTTATTACCTTTATTTTCATAATCAAACAAAACCTGGAACATCCTCATACTTTAAAGGTCTGTCCATAAGTTCTTTTATTGCAATCTTTAAATCCTTCTTATCATACAAAACCTCATACAATTTTTTTGCTATTGGAATATAAATTCCCTTTTTTTCAGCCAACTTTACATAAGGTTTTAAAGTATAAAAACCTTCAACAGTTTTAATTTTTTTAAGAGATTCCTCTATACTCTCACCTTTTCCAATTAAAATTCCAAAATTTCTATTTCTTGATAGATCACCTGTTGCAGTTAAAAGAAGGTCTCCAAGTCCTGAGAGCCCTGAAAAAGTATGGGACCTTGCACCAAATTCCTTCCCAAATCTTGACATTTCAACAAGAGACCTTGTTAAAAAAGCTGCCCTTGCATTTAAACCTAAATTGAGTCCATCAAGTATTCCAGCTCCTATAGCATAAACATTTTTTAATGCTCCTCCCAGTTCAACACCTTTTATGTCATGGGAAATATAAACTCTAAAAAAGAAAGTTGTAAGTAATTTTTGAAGTTTTTTTATCTCATCTCCTTCTGGACCTGCAAGAACAGTAAGGGAAGGAACATTTCTTATAACTTCTTCTGCAAAGTTTGGACCTGATAAAACAAAAATTTTTTTAGCCTTTCTCTTTAAAACCTCCCTTATTATCTCACTTGGTCTTTCAAGTTTTTTAATTTCAAGTCCCTTTGAAGCTGAGATTATAATTTTTGGTTTTTTTATAAACCTTTCTAACTCTTCCCAAACACCTCTTACATACTGTGTTGGAATGGCAGAAATAAAAACATCTGAATCGTTAATACATTTTTCTAAATCAAAAGAGGGAACTACTTTTTCAGGATATTTAAAAAAATTAAAATAAATAGGATTTCTCCTCTCTTTACTTATACTTTCAAGAATTAAAGAATTTTTATCCCATAAATAAACTTTTTCAAAATTAAAAGAACATATATAGGAAAGTGCTGTTCCCCACCTACCTGCTCCTAAAATAAAAACTTTCAAGGTTTTATTTCCTCAAAAAAATATTTACCATCATTTTCTTTTATTAAACCTGCTCTTGGGATAGGGTCATGTTCAAAAAAAGTAAGCCACTTTTCCTTTGATGCTAATTCATAATATTTTCTTCTAACCTCAAGTGTTAAAAGAGGGAATGTATCATATCCCATTATATAGGGAAGCGGAACATGATAACTTGTCGGAACTATATCACCAAAATAAATTGCCTTTTCACCTTTACTTTCTATCAAAACAAATTGATGTCCCCGTGTGTGTCCACCTGTATGAATGAGTTTTATACCAGGTAAAATTTCCATATCACCATCTATTAAAAAAAGTTTTCCTTCTATATAAATAGGCTCAAAGTTTTCTTTTTTATAAGAAGCCCTTGTCCTTTCATTTGGATTCATCGCATCTTCAAATTCTTTCTTCTGGACATAAAAAATTGCATTTGGATAAGAAATAGATAGTTTATCATCAACATACTCTGTTGAACCACCAGCATGATCAAAATGTAAATGAGTCAAAACAACATGAGTTATTTCTTCTTTCTTTATTCCATAAATTTTAAAGGGATCACTTTTTAATTTAATTCCATAAATTTCAAATTCCTTTTCAGAATATTTATTACCAGTTCCATTATCTATTAAAAGTTTAAAATCCTTACCTATTACTAAAAGGGGATTTAAACCAAGTGTTATCCTGTTATTCCTATCAGGTTTTATGCTTTTTGACCATAAAACCTTAGGAACAACACCAAACATTGCCCCCCCATCAAGTTTAAATGTTCCAAAAGATAAATGTATTAATTTAAGATCTCCTAAATTAAAAATTCTTTTCATCATCAAAACTCCTTAAAAAATTTTAAATAAACTTTTCTTGTTCTCGGACCATCATATTCTGCTAAAAAAACCCCCTGCCACTTTCCAAGAACAAGATCACCATCTTCAACAAATAAAAATAAACTGTTTCCAGTTATAGTTGTCTTTACATGAGCATCTGCATTACCCTCTGTATGTTTGTAAGGACCTTTTGGCGGTGCAATAAGATGAAGAGAATGCATTATATCCTGAGCAACAGCAGGGTCATAACTCTCATTAACAGTTATACCACAAGTTGTATGGGGAACATATAAAAATAATATACCTTTTTCAAACTTCTTATTTTTAATAATTTTTCTAATCTCCTCGGTAATTTCAACATATTGTTCTCTTTCCCTTGTTTGAACTGTTAAAATTTCCATAAATTTTACCTCCTTTATCTATTTAAAATATGAATTGCTCTTTTATGAACATTTTCTGCTGCTTCCATTAATATTTCACTGAAAGTTGGGTGAGGATGAATTGTTAGACCTATATCCTCTGAAGTAGCACCCATTTCAATAGCAAGAGCTCCTTCTCCAATTAAAGAAGATGCTTCAGGAGAAATTATATGAACTCCTATAACTTCATCATTTTCTTTATTCACTATTATCTTTGCAAGCCCCATATTTTCCCCATAAGTTAAAGCCCTTCCACTTGCAATTAAAGGAAATCTCCCAATTTCTACATCAATTCCCTTATTCCTTGCCTCCTCTTCTGTCATTCCACAGGATGCAAACTCAGGAATTGTATAGACAACAGAAGGAATACATCTTGGATCAAACTCGGAATTAAGTCCTTTTATAACCTCTGCTGCAACAATACCTTCCCTTGAAGCCTTATGTGCTAAAAGTGGTGGTTCAGCTACATCTCCAATTGCATATATACCCTTTTCATTTGCTCTTCTTTTTTTATCAACTTGTATAAAACCCTTTTCATTTATTTTTAAACCAAGTTTTTCAATACCTTCTATTCTTGAATTTGGTTTTCTTCCAATAGAGATAAGTAATACATCACCTTCATAAACTTCTTCTTTATCCTTATAATCAACAAGTAAGTTTACCTTTTTATTTTTAACTGAAACTTCCTTTGCCCTTCTTTCAGTGAAAATCTTTATTCCTTTTCTTTTAAGAATCTTTGTTAATTCCTGAGCCATTTCTTTATCCATTCCAGGTAAAATTTGATCCATAAGCTCAATTACCTCAACATCACTTCCCAGATTTTTATAAACATAAGCAAATTCAAGACCTATTGCTCCACCTCCAAGTATTAAAAGTTTTTCAGGAACTTTCTTTAAAGAAACTGCATCATCACTTGTCCAGATAAATTCACCATCAGGTTCAAACCCCTTAAGTATAAAGGGACTGGAACCTGTTGCTATTACTATGTTTTCAACCGTAAACTCCTTTATTTCACCTTCTTCTGTTTTAACTTTTATCTTTTTATCAGAATCAAAAATCGCTTCACCCTTTATAAAATCAACATTATAAGATTTCCATAAACTCATAATACCTGTAACAAGTCTTTTTACAATTTTATCTTTCCATTCCCTCAATTTTTCTATATCATAACTGAAGTCGGAAAAATTAAATCCAATCTCCTTTTTTGCCTTTTCATTTGATTCTATAATATGAGCAGCATGAATTAAAGCCTTTGTAGGAATACATCCGACATTTAAACAAACACCACCTATATAATTTTTATCTACAACAAGAGTTTTAATCCCAAGTTGACTAAGTCTTATTGCACAAACATACCCTCCGGGGCCTGCTCCTATAACAATTGTTTTATAATCCATTTTTTACCTCCTGAAATTTTAAGATTAAATAGAGAATTTTAAAATATTACTCTAAATGCTTTCAAGAAATAAAAGTTCCGGAGTTTCTAAATATTTTATTAAATCCTTCATAAAAAGTGCAGCTTCAGCACCATCTATTACTCTGTGATCAAAGGAAAGAGAAAGATAAACCATATCCCTTATTACAATTTCACCCTTTTCATTTACAACCGGTCTCTTTTTTATGGAATGAAATCCAAGAATTGCTACCTGTGGATAGTTTATAACAGGAAAAGAAAATAGACCCCCTATAGAACCTATATTAGTTATTGAAAAAGTGCCTCCCTGAACATCTTCCAAGTTTAGCTCCCTTTTTCTTGCTTTTTCAGATAGTATAGATATTTCCCTTGCAATATCTAAAAGACTTTTTCTTTCACAATTTTTAACAACTGGAACAATAAGACCCTGTTCTGTAGCAACTGCAACACCAATGTTATATTCTTTATGCAAAACTATTTCACTCTTTTCATCATCAAATGTGGCATTTACATATGGATGTTTTTTTAAAGCTGAAACTGAAGCTTTTATTACAAAGGGCATAAAGGTAAGTTTAACACCCTCCTTTTCCGCAAGTTCCTTCATTTTTTCTCTTAATTTAACAAGCTCTGTTAAATCTGCCTCATCAACATGCAGAGTATGAACCGCTTTTGATTTAGATTCTCTAAGTCTTTGTGCTATTTCCCTCCTTAAACCTCTAAGTGGAATTACCTCTTTTTCAGCTTCAAATTTTTCTTTAGCTTTTTCTTTTTCAAGTTTTTCTTTAATTTCTAAAACATCCTTTTTAAATATTCTCTTTTTCTCAAAAGCTATTTTACTTAAATCAATTCCAAGCTCCCTTGCAAGCTTTCTTGCTGAAGGAGTCGCAAGGACTTTTCCTTTTATATAAGGTGGTTCAAGAGGTAATTTCACTTTTTCCTCTACATAAAAAGGTGTTTTTATTTTTTCCTTTTCTAAATTTGTAACAGGGGAAACTATACTTTCTTCTTTTTCTTCCGAAGAAGCACTAAGTTCTATTTCACCTTCTACTTTTTCTCCCTTTTCAATCATAATTGCTATAGGTTTACCCACTTCTACAACATTCCCTTCTTTTTCAAGTATCTTGTATAAAATACCTTCAAAGGGAGAGGGAATTTCAACTGTTACTTTTTGAGTTTCAACTTCAACAATGGGTTCATTCTTTTTAACAAATTCACCTTCCTTTTTAAGCCACTTTAAAATTTCTCCCTCAACAACACTTTCAGCAATCTCAGGTAATTTAAGCACAAAAGGCATTTAAAAACCTCCTTCCAGGAGCTTCTTAGCAGCTCTTAAAATTCTCTTTTGAGAAGGCATATAAAGGTGTTCAAGAATATAGGGAAAAGGTGTATCCCAGCCAGTAACTCTCACAATCGGTGCATCTAAATAGAAAATAGCCCTTTCAGAAATAAAAGCTGAAAGCTCTGAGGCAAAAGAATTTATTCTTGGAGCCTCAACAACTATCATAACCCTTCCTGTCTTTGCCACTGAATTAAGAATAGTCTCTCCGTCAAAGGGAATTATTGTCCTCAAATCAATAAGTTCACAGGAAATACCTTCTTTTTCTAATTCTTCCACTGCTTTCTTGCACTCATGAATTATATACCCATAACTTATAATCGTTAAATCTTTTCCTTCCTTTAAAATTTTTGCCTTTCCTATTGGGACAGTGTATTTTTCTTCTGGAACTTCCTCTTTAAAGGCAAAATAAATTTTTTTTGGTTCAAGAAAAATAACAGGATCTTCATCCTCAATTGCTGAAATTAAAAGACCCTTTGCATCATAAGGATTAGAAGGAATTATCACTTTAAGCCCCGGAATATGGGCAAAAATTGCCTCAGGACTCTGCGAATGATATAAACCGCCTTTTACTCCTCCACCGTAAGGAGACCTTATAACAAGTGGAACACTGAACTGTCCTCCTGACCGAAACCTTTCCTTTGCTATATCAGAAATAAGAACATCAAAACCCGGCCATATAAAATCAATAAATTGAATTTCAGCCACGGGTCTTAATCCGTACAAAGCAAGTCCTGCTGCCATTCCAAGAATTCCGTCCTCATCAAGGGGAGTATCAAAAACCCTTTCTTCTCCATATTTATCCTGCAATCCCTCTGTTATTGTAAAAACTCCGCCTTTTTTTCCAACATCCTCACCAAAAACCAAAACTCTTTCATCCTCATAAAGTTTTATATCAAGAGCATTCCTTAATGCTTCACCTATTGTCATTTTAGCCATTTTACCCCTCCATTTCCTTTTTTAATTCCAAGTATTCTTCTTCAAGATACCATGGAGTTTTAACATAAACCTCATAAAACATATCCCTTGGTTCAGGAAAAGGAATTTTCTCGACCTCTTCCACAATCTTGTTAAGTTTTTCCTCTATTTCCCTTTTCAAAAACTCATCCTTTTCCTCATTCCATATACCAAGATATTCTAAATATTTTTTTAATCTTAAAAGCCCATCCTTTCTTTTCCACATTTCTAATTCTTCTCTGCTTCTGTATTTTTTATCATCGTCTGCTGAAGAATGGGGATCAAATCTGTAAGTTTCTGCTTCAATTAAAAAAGGTCTTTTATTTAATCTTGCCTCATTTACACACTTCTTTGTTACAAGATATGTAATTAAAGCATCATTTCCATCAATATAGTAACCCTCAGCACCGTAAGCCTTTGCTTTTATGGCAATTGTTTCTGAAGCTGTTTGTTTTACCCTTGGAACTGAAATAGCATACTGATTATTAACTATAAAAATTATTAAGGGTAAACCAAAAACAGAAGCAAAATTCATCGCAGAATGAAAATGTCCTTCAGAAGTTGAACCTTCTCCTCCATAGGAAATAATTACTTTATTTTCCTTTTTATACTTTATTCCCATAGCAATACCCATAGCAACTGGATGTCCAAGACCAACAGGTGAACCCAAAACAAAAATATTTAAATCTTTTTTTCCAAAATGACCTGGCATCTGTCTACCTTTTAAAGGATCAGAAGCTCTTCCCATTATCTGAGCAAAAATTTCCTCAACTTTAGCACCTCTTACATGTAAAGAAGGAACAGTTCTGTAAAAAGGCATAACAAGGTCATCCTTTTCAAGTGCATATAAAGAAGCAACATGAGAAGTTTCCTGTCCACCTATAGAAATATAAAAATAAGCCTTTCCCTGCCTTACAAGAATCCATCCCATTCTATCAATCTCCCTTGTCAGAAGAATATCTTTATAGAGTCTTAGAAGAAATTCCTTAGATAAACCAAAATCTTCGGGCTCAAAATCAAAAAGAGGTTTACCTTCTTCATCCAAAAGCCTGTACGGCTCTTTTGTAAATGGCTCAATTTCAAAAGTCCTAATTTCCATTTTAAACCTCCATAATAATTTTAAAATAAATAAAATTTAAAAAATAATTTTAAAATAAATAAAATTTAAAATTCAATAAATAGGTTTATATTGAATTTTTCTGTCTCAATAAGATTTTTAGGAGTGCCTACTACAAAATGTTCTTGTATAGTCCTCTTTAAATCTTTCAACTTTAAAAATCATCCTTTGTTGCCTTGTTGTCTATTTTTCAAAAAATTTGATAATTAATTTCCCTCAATTTTTCCTCTCTATCATTATTTTTTAAACTTTTTTCTTTTTCATATTTTAATCTTAAAGCAAAATATTTCGCACCCTGAAGGGTGCGGCTACCATAAAATTGTGGATGCCATATAATTAAATATGATTAAATATAATTAAATAAAATTATGGGGATAAAAGAAAAAGGCTCTCTTAAAGAATTTTTGCGCACTTTAAAGGGTGCGGCTACCATAAAATTATAGAACCTTGTTTTTTTTGGAAAATTAAGGACGAAGGAGATATGAGGGATAATAGAAACAATATTCTAAAAATCTTGTTACTTTATACCTTAAAAGGTGTAGCTCCCCAGAAGAAGATTTTCAAAAAAATGGTAGCCTGCGGGATATAACGCACCCTAAAAGGTGCGGCTACCATAAAATTATAGAATCATGGGAATAAATATTAAAGATTTTCAAAAAAATGGTAGGCGCAGGCTTTAGCCTGCGAATTTTTAATGATATTGAATGCTTCCCACTTTAACCTTTCTCCATATTTTTCATAAACTACTTAATCTTAATCTCTTTAGTGTAGAATACTATAAGAATATTGAATTTTCCGTCTCAATAAAATCACAAGGGGTGCCTGCTACAAAATTTTCCTACATGTCCTCTTTAATTCTTTCAACATAGGCGTTTTCTCATAAAATCTTTTGCATTTCACCTTTATATCATTATTAAATTTTTAAAAAATTCCTCACTTCTTCTTATACCTTCCAGAATTAATTTGTCTTTTGAATTCTTATTTTTAATGTAGAATTTTTCAATTTCTTTTTTAATTTCCATTAAATGTTCTATTTTTCTTTTATCATTAAGAGCTTTTTCAGCAAGAATTTTTGGAGAACCTTCCCAAAATCCCTCCGGAAAATAAAAATCCTTCATCCATGTAAAGGAAAGCTTTAAAAGTTTAAAACCAATTCTTGAAAGATAAACTGGATTTCCTTTAAATAAAAAATCATAGGTCTCTTTATCCCTTATATACTCTATATAAATTTTTTCACCACCTTTTATATCCTTTGAAATAAATTCAAGAAAAAAATCTTCAAATTCTGAGTTAAAGAAATTTTCACTTATATTAAAAATTTCAATCCACTTTCTATAAAAGGGTTTTCTTCCTTCAAAATATTTCAAACTTAAAATAAAAAAAACTTTTTTATCTTTTCTTAAAAAAACATCAATATTATACTCTTCGGGAAATCTACCTGAGGAAATCCTATCAGCAAATATATAAAAATCCTTAAATTTTAAACCTTTTTTTAAATCCTCTATAAGATTCATTTGAAAACTTCGCCTGTCTCTCTCCACCAAAAGAAAAGATCGAGATTCTGTAAGGGAATACCTGTTTTATAAGAAAACTCTTTAAATTTTTTCTCTATTTTTAGATATTCATTTTTTTTCAAATTATCTGGAATTTCATCAATTACACCTTCTTTTTTTAGATTTTTTAAAATGTGTCTGTCAAGAATAGCAAGTTCAAAGGAAAATCCTATATTCCTTAAAAAATGAGAAGCTTCCTTCAAGCCATACCCTTTAACATTTTTAACAAGATATTCCCTTACTTTTTCCGGTTCTTTTATATTTTCAAGGATACTAACAATTTCAAAATTACCATTTTTAAAAAATTTTTCCCTGTTTTCCAAAATGTATTTTGTCTTACTTTTCCTGAACCTTACTTTAGCAAGTTCATTAAAAATATCATTATAATCACCATTAAAAAGAAGATTTTTTCTTTCCAGGTTTAAAACAGCCTCCCAACAAAATTTTGCTTTTGACTGAGGAGTTAAAAGACAGAAAAGAAATTCCTTAAAAATTTTAATATGATCTTTTTCTTTCCATATTTCCCTGAATTCCTTTAACCTTTTTTCTATTACTTCCTCTATTTTCTTATATTCTGAAAAAATAAACAAATTATTAATTTTTTTACTTTGAAAAAGTTTCAATCAGTTCATAAACTCTTTCTCTACCACAATAAAGGTCTTCCCTGCATGGGTTAGAGCTATCAAGAATCAATTCCTCATAAGTGGGTCTTTCTTTTTTATAAAAAATTCCAAGGGGTATTTTCCCCTTGAAAGAAGTAGCATAAGTAAAAGCCTCTGTAAGATTTTCCTTATCATGGTCATTTGGTAAAAACTCTATATTCTCCCTGTACCAATCATAGGTATTTACCTTATTATAGGTTACACATGGAGAAAGAACATCAATAACTGAAAAACCTTTGTGTAAAAATGCCTCTTTAATTATCTCTGTCAAAGAATTAGGCTCACCTGAAAATGCCCTTGCAACAAAACTTGCACCTGAAGCAAGAGCCAAAACTACTGGGTCAACAGGAAATTCAACTGAACCATATGGACTTGAAACTGTCACAAAACCATGATTTGATGTAGGAGAAAACTGACCTTTTGTAAGACCATAAATTTGATTATTCATTATTATAAGTTTTATATCAACATTTCTTCTTGCAGTGTGAATAAAATGATTTCCACCTATTGCAAGTGCATCACCATCACCTGAAAGAGCTATAACAAAAAGTTCAGGGTTGCCGAGTTTTATTCCAGTAGCAACAGGTAAAACCCTACCATGGAGTGTATGAACACCGTTTGCATAGAAAAAGGCATAGGATTTACCAGAACAACCTATACCTGAAACAACAACAGTTTTAAAAGGATCTAATCCAATTTCAGCAGCAACCTTTTTCAATGAAGAAAGAATTGAAAAATCTCCACAACCAGGACACCAGGTAGGTTTTTTATAACCTTCGTAATCTTTTGGAGTTCTAACTTTGACCTCACTTAATATTTCACTCATTTTAATTCCTCCCTTATTTTTTCCTCTATTTCAAGAGGTTTAAAAGGTCTTCCTGAAAACTTTGTAATTCCCCTTATTTTATTCTTATGAATATCAATAATAGCATTCTCCACAAGAAATCTTAACTGCCCCTTATAATTCTGCTCCACTATAAAAATTTTTTCCTTATCTTCAACAAACTTTCTTACTTCATCCTCAGGAAATGGCCATAAGGTAACAATTCTTAAAAAAGAAACAGAAATTCCATCCTTTTCCAATCTCTCTATAGTTTCCATAATAGGACCAAAAGTGGAACCTGCAGAAATAATCCCGATCTTAGCATTCTTTTTTTCATATAATACAGGAGGCGGCACCCTTTTTATTAAATGCTTTATTTTACTCATCCTCTTTTTTACCATACTTACTCTATTATCCTCATCCTCTGTTCCATAACCTGCTTCATCATGCTCATAACCTGTTGTTCCAAAAACACCTTCTTTTATACCAGGTATAATTCTCGGAGAAATACCATCTTCTTCAATTTTATACCTTAGAAGAAAACCATTATTCCTTGGAACATCATTTCCATTTAAAACTATTTTACCTCTCCTTATTTCTACTTTTTTAGGGTCTATTTTTTCTTTATCAATAGTAAATTTATTCTGTGCGAGAAACTGATCTGTTAAAATAATAACAGGTATCTGGAATTCCTCAGCAAAATTAAAAGCCTCTACTGTTAAATAAAAGAGTTCATCAGGTGTTGCTGGCATTAAGATAAGTCTTGGAAATTCTCCATGACCAGCAAAAATAATATAAAGCAAATCTTCCTGACTTGTCTTAGTCGGAAGACCGGTTGAAGGACCCACTCTCATCGCATAATAAATAACGATGGGAGTCTCGGTCATTCCTGCATAGGATAATCCCTCAGTTTTTAAAGCAACTCCTGGACCAGAGGAAGCAACCATCGCCCTTAGACCTGCTATTGAAGCACCAATTGCCATATTTATAGAAGAAATTTCATCCTCTGCCTGTATAGCAGCACCCCCAAATTTTTTCATTTCTTTTGACAAAAACTCAAGTATTTCTGAAGAAGGAGTAATAGGATAAGCAGCAAGAAATCTACAACCACCCGCAATAGCTCCCATTGAAACAAAATCGTTCCCCATTGCTAAAATTCTTCCTGGGTCATTATATTTCTTCAATTTAAATTCAGGAAATCTTCCGTGATTTTCCCTTACAAGTTCCCTACCTCTTAAAACAGCCTTTTTATTAAGCTCAACAACTTTTTCCCCTTTCCGCTTAAAATTCTCAAGAATAACCCTATCTGTAATTTCCTCATCCACTCCAAAAATTTCAGAAAGAACTCCAACAGCAACCATATTTTTTATTAGCTCAAGACCAAGTTCCTTTCTTGCAATCTCCCTTAAAGGAAGAGGAACATAAAAAACACCTTCTTTTTTCAAATCATCAGAAAGCTCCTTTCCATCCCTTGAATCGTAAATACAAACAGAACCTTCCTTTAAGTCCCTAAGATGGGTCTTTATACTGGGTATATCAAAGGCAATCAAAAAGTCATCATAGTCATTCCTACCGTATACAGGTTTAGAACTTCCCCTTACAGTATAGTTTGATGGAAGACCTCTTATATTTGATGGAAAATCCTTAACCGTAACAACATAATACCCAATTTTTTTTAAAATCGAAGCAAGAACTTCACCAGTAATAAAACTTCCATCACCGGCTATGCCGGCTATTCTTACTTGCACATCTTCTTTCAATTTTAACCTCCTTTTAAAATAAAATCATTTCAAAATTTAGTAAAGTTTTAAAAAGTTCAATTATATAATAACTTGAAAGAATTTATTTTTCAAATCTTATTTCAATCTTAAAATTTTTCTTGTGGTTTCATTTTTCTTTAAAATATAAATTCCAGATTTAAAATTTTTAAAATCTAACTTCCTTCCTGCAATATCATAAATACCTTCTCTAAAAGTTGAATTTTTTATTGCAACTTCTTTTTCCCTAACACTCACAGGATGGAACTTTGCTGTATGTAAAATAAAAGCCAAAACCCCTTTTATTATATTTGTAGCATAATTAATATCTAAAGAATCTACAACATCCCTTGGAGTGTGGTAACCTGAATTGAAATTTTTCTCAAAAACACCAAGAGTTGTGTATCCATATGCTTCAAAGGGCATATAATCAGAAGCAAATATATTTCCATAAGTGGTATTAAGTGAAGGGAGGTACAAATTATAAATTGTTTTAAGAGTTTCAGCAAAGGCGAAAGATTTACTATTATTTGTATCAACCTGGTTTCCCATATCGTATTCAATTATTACCGTATTATTAACAAAGTTTATATCTCCTCCTATCATATCTGCATTTAAAAGATATTTAATTTTTTTATTATTCTGCCTGTAGTAATTTGCAAGCTGAGTGGAGCCTATAAGTCCAGGTTCTTCAGCAGCAAAAGCAATAAATTTTATTGTGTAATCAAAATCAATATTATTGATTACCCTTGCTATTTCAATTAAAAGGGAAACACCTGAGGCATTATCATCTGCCCCTGGTGCAGGACCGTAGGGTGGATAGCTCCAGTTTTGACCCCTTGAATCATAATGGGCACAGATTATTATGGGTTTTAAGGTATCAATAAAACCTTCCTTTTTTGCAATTATATTCGCCTGTTCTCTGTTTCCATAAAAAAATATATGTTCTCTTAAATTATAACCGTAATTTTGAAATCTTCCCTTTATCCAAAGTCTTGATTTATACATGGAATCGCTTTTATAATGTCTTGTCCAGAAGTTCTGAAGTCTTAAAATATTCTTATAAACTGAATCTACCTGAACTTTCTGTATAATCTGTGCTATATCAGGATTATATGTTTGGGAGATTAATAAAAAAAATAAAAAATTCATTTTAAAACCTCCTTTATATGTTTCTCAAAAAGTTCTTTAATGTATTCAAAATTAAAAGGATAAAGATATTTTATCTTTAAATTCTTAAATTTTTCTTTTATTTTTTCTATCTCTTCTTTTATTTCTTCATCTACATGGTGCCCACCTGTAAACATTGTTGGAACAATAAAAATTTCTGAATTATTTTCATTTTTAACTATTTCTTCTATAACTTCTTCAAGATTTGGAGCACAGAATTCATTAAAGGCAAAATAACACTTTATATTCAATTCTTTTTCAATCTCATCTTTTAATTTTTTATGAAAAAAATAATGAGGGTCATTTTCTGCATTCCTCTCAAAATAATGGAGTTCCCTTTCAAGATTTAAAAATTCCTTTTTTTCTTCATTATTTAATTCACCTTTCATTTTTTTAGATCTTAAGAAAAAAAACCTTTTCAATTTTTCCTGTGGAAAATCATATGGCACAGAACCGTGTCCAACAAAAATAATGTATTTCATTTCCATATTATAAAAGAATTTAAATTTAAAACTAAAATATTTTAAAATTAAAATTAAATAAATTTAATAATAAGGGAAAAAAAATGAAAAAATCAAAGGAAATTTATGAAAAAGCAATAAAACTTATGCCCGGGGGTGTATCATCCCCTGTAAGAGCATTTAAAGCAGTTGATGCAGAACCACTTGTAATTGAAAAAGGGAAAGGTGCTTATATTTATGATGTTGATGGAAATAAATATATTGATTTTATCTTGTCCTGGGGTCCACTAATTCTTGGACATTCTCACCCTGAAGTAAAAAGAGAAGTTAAAAAAGTATTAAATAATGGGTTTTCCTTTGGAATGCTTACCGAACTTGAAGTTATTCTTGCTGAAAAAATAAAAAGAGCTTTCCCCTTTATTGATAAAATAAGATTCGTTAATTCAGGGACAGAAGCCACAATGTCAGCTTTAAGACTTGCAAGGGCTTATACAAAAAGGGATAAATTCATAAAGTTTGAAGGGTGTTATCATGGACACTCTGACTTCTTCCTTGTAAAAGCAGGTTCAGGAGGTCTAACCTTTGGTGTCCCCTCCTCTCCTGGTGTTCCTGAAAATATACTAAAAGATACTATTATTCTTCCCTATAATGATATTGAATTAGTTAAAGAAGCTTTTGAAAGGGAAGGAGAAAGAATTGCCTGTGTTATAGTAGAACCAATTGCAGGAAATATGGGGGTTGTTTTACCAAAAGAAGGATTTCTTGAATCCTTAAGGGAAATTACAAAAAAATATGGTAGTCTTTTAATTTTTGATGAAGTTATAACAGGTTTCAGAGTTTGTTATGGTGGTGTGAGTACTTTAAAAAACATAATGCCTGATATTATAACACTTGGAAAGGTTATTGGTGGTGGTTTTCCGGTGGGCGCTTATGGAGCTAAGGAAGAAATTATGAATTTAATTTCTCCATCAGGTCCTGTTTATCAGGCAGGAACCCTTGCTGGAAATCCTGTTTCAATGTCCTGCGGTATAAAAACCTTGGAAATTCTTGAAAGGGATAACCCTTATCCTGAAATTGAAAAAAATCTTACATATTTAATCAATGGATTAAAAAATATTTTTGATAGAAAAGGAATTCCTGCATCTTTTCCAGGGTTTAGAACTTTCTTTTCTATATTCTTTTCTGAAAAAGAGCCTGAAAATCTCAATGATGTTCTAAATACAAAAAAGGAATACTTTATAAAGCTTTTTAAAAATTTATTGAAAAAGGGAATACTCCTTCCTCCTTCACCCTTTGAAGCCTTATTTCTTTCAATTTACCATGATAGAAAAATAATGGATAAAGTCCTTTCTAAATTTGAAGATGCAATAAAAGAAATATGAGTTTTGAAAAAGTTTAATAAGTTATGTTAAAAATTGAGGTTATAAATCTTACTAAATTCTATGATAAAAGAAAGGCTCTTTCAAATATAAATTTTGAAATAAAGGAAAATGAGTTTTTTGTTCTGATTGGTTCAAACGGTTCAGGTAAAACAACTTTAGTGAGAATACTTTTAAAAATTTTAAAACCAAGTTCTGGTAAGGCAGGTATTTTCTATAATGGAAGAGAAATAAAAAAAGAGGAGATAGGTTTTGTTCTTGAGGATGAAATGCCTTTTGAATTTTTCTCGCCTCTCGAATATCTTAAATTCTATGCAGAGATTTTAAAAAGAAAAGTTAATTTAGAGGAACTTTTAAAAAAATTTAATTTATATGAAGATAAAAATACAAAAATTTATAAGTTATCAAAGGGTAATAAGAAAAAATTATGTATTTTAAAAGCACTTATAAATGATCCGAAAGTTTTAATCTTTGACCAAGCTTTTGAAATTATTGATATTGAGACAAGAAGGGAGATATATGAACTTTTAAGGAAGGAATTGGAAGGCAGAATAATTTTCATAACTTCCCATGATTTTGAATTTATAGAATATTATTCCACGCATTTTGGTATAATTAAAGAGGGAAAATTTTTAGGAAAATTTAAAACAGAGGAATTAAAAGGCAGAAAACTTTTGGATTTTTATTTTGAAAAAATAAAATGAAAAGTTTAATAAAAAGGGAAATTATTTATTTTTATATAAAAAGACCTTTAAATTTTTTATGGTTATTTATTTTAAATATGATTTTCTTTTCTGCAAAGGGTCTTGCAACACCTTCTGATATCTCTCCATCAAGTCCTGAATATACCTTTACAAAATGTTTTTCTCTTTTAATCCCCCTTTTTATTTTTGCTTTTATTGGTGGAATGAGTATGGATGAAATAATACACAAGGAAAAAGTTAAGAAATATTTTGAAACTCTTTTAGCATTTTCTTTTTCTCCTTTTAAAATACTTTTGAGTAAAATAATAGCAAGTTTTATAGTTTTATATTCAGTTTTTCTTTTTTCCTTTTTATTTTATGTTCTTTTATTGAAATTATCTGGAAGTGGATTTGAAAAGATTTTTTTTGAAGGTAAGTTATACTGGATAAATTTTCTTTTATTTTCACCTCTTTTAGGTATTTCAATTTTAAATTTAGAAGCACTTTTTTACTTTATATTCACAGATCAGAGAACAAGTTCGCTTTTATCTTTTTTTGCCTTTGGTTTTATAAGTTTTTTTATTTTATTCATAGCCCTTGCTTCACCTTATGATTTCTTTTTAATATTTTTCTTACCATTTTTTTCAATAATTTCTTTTATTGGTTCAATTTTGACAATTTTTATAATATTAAAAATTATTCCTCCTGAGAATTATCTATTAAAGTTTTAATTTTACCATGAATTTTCAATAAAGCTTTTGTATCTCCATGTTTTTTTGCTGCATTAATAAAATTTTTAATTTCTGCTTCAAACCTTAAAATAATACTTGTTCTCATATCCTCTGACCAGTTATCATACATTTTTTCAAAAGGTTTTCCTCTAAATAAATCAAAAGCAGTTAGGTATTCCCTTTTTGCATATTCCCATTCACCAGCCTGCAAGAATGTATTTGCAGCTGTAAGTGCTTGCATAAACTCCTGATAATCTGTTATAAAATAAACTCCATTATTTTTTAAAGTTTTGTCTCTTTTATTAATATCAATCAAAGACCCTCTAATTTTTAATTTTTTCTTAATATTTTTAAGTAACCTCCTAAAATTTTTTTGTGGGTTTTTTGTTCTATTGAAGAAATTATTATAAATAAATTGAAGAGGGATACTTTTTCCAGGTTCATTTATTCTCAATGCAAGATAAATAAGAAAAGCACTTTCTCTGTTAGATAAATTAATTTTTAAAAATCTTTTATTTTCACCCTTTTCTCTTTTATAAATCTTTAATTTTCCGAGAAATTTTATTTCATATACAGGATTTTCCTTGTTTAAAACAGGTAGATTCAAAATTTTTTTTGGGAATTTAATAAAACCTTTTTTAATGAAACTTTCTAAGGATTCAGGGAAAAAGAAAATAAACCGGTAAAAAAAACCTAATATACCTTTTTTCTTTGCAAAAGAAAATGCTTTAATAAATTTTTTCTTTTTAAGCAAAGTCATAATATAAATAGAAGAGAATAAGTTACTCTTTTTTGATTTTAAAATTTTTTCATTTTTACCTAATAAAATCTCAATAATATTTTGATATTTTTTTAACCCTTTATTTTTACAGAAAAATAAAATTCTTTTTAATAACTTTTTAGATTTTCTTACTTCCTCTAAAGCAGAGTAACAAGCTGAAATTGTAAGATATGAATAAAACATACCTAAACCAAGTTCTTCTTTTTTAAAATTTTTGATAGCATTATTGCATAAAAAAATAGATCTTGTTAGTTCGCCTTTTAAAAGATAAAAAAGAGAGTAAAATAAATCTCTGAAACTTTTTTGTGCCCAATCTCCAAAATAGGCATTCTTTGAAAGTTCTTTTGCCTTTTTATATTCACCTTTTAAAAAGAAAATCATTGCAAGGTTATAATTTACCCATTTTTTATTTTCTTCATCTAAACCATCAAGAGATTTTAAAAAGAAATATTCAGCTTTTCTATAATCTCCTATATGAGTGTATAGAGTTGCAAGATCAAGCATAAGATAAGGAGAGGAACTTTTTTTTCTCTCTAATATTTTCTTACATAGATTTGCATATCTCCGGGCGTAATATATCCTTCCTAAATAAGCATTTAGTATCCCCTTTTCTATAAGAAGGGTAAATTTTAAATTAAAAAGTAAATATGAATAATACTCTTTTTTTCTTTTTAATATTCTTTCCAATTCCTTTATTCTTTTCAAACCTTCATTTGCCTTTCCAACCCATTCTAAAACCACAACTTCAGCTAACCCAATAACTAATGCTGAATAATTTAAGTTTCTTTTTAAGCATTCTTTATACAATTTTTTGATTTTCTTAATATAAGATTTAACTTTTATTTTTCCAAAAAGAGAAAGTATTTTTTCAATTTTTCTTCTAAGGTTTAAAAATTCATCAGGAATTTCTTTTAAAATTTCATTTTTAGGTAAAACAGGAACAGAATTTAAAATTTCTCCTGCTTTTTTGAATTCCCTTTTAACAAAAAAAGTTTCAGCTAATTTATATTTCACCTCTGCTTCCTTAGACCAGGAAACATATTCAACAAAATTATTACTGATTTTCTCCTTTTTAAAACCTGCATAACCGTATCTTTTCCATACCCCCCATATACCCTTTATTGATATTTTTATATTCTCCTTTTCTAAAATTTCCTTTGCCCTTTTTAAAGTTAATGCAGGATCCTTTTCCTTTAATAAAACAATCTTCTCCTCTAATTCCCTTTCTATCCTGTTCCAGGGCCTTTTATATCCATAAAAAATTCCTTCATCAAATTTTCCTTGATCTTTAAATTCCTGATTTTTATATATTTTTACCCAATTCCAAAGAGTGTTGTAATGGATATTAAATTTCTTAGCAGTCTTTCTTAATGAACCATTATTGAGATAATGTTCAATTACTTCTATAGGTATAATTAAATTATTTGTCATATTTTGTGGAAAAATTATAAAATAAATAATAAAAAAAGTCAAATAAAATTATTCTTAAATAAAATAAATTGTGCCACAATATTTTTTTAAAGTAAAAAATAAAAATTTTGGGCATTTTTAAATTTATTATTTAATACAAAAAAGGAGGTGTTTTATGGGTAAAAATAAAATAAAACTTATAGTAATAATAGGGCTCCTCTTTTTTGGGAGCCTGAAGGCAGAATGGGAAAACATATCTCCTAATGGTGCAATAGTCTATGCCTTTGATATGCCGTCACCAGGTGTTTTTTATTTAGGAACTTATTACGGTGGAATATGGAAAAGCACTGATGGGGGTAATACTTTTTCTTTTAATTCAGGTCCATTTGCACCCATCTGGGATATAGCTGTTAGTAGACAAGACGAAAACATTATTTATGTTTTTACTGGAACTATTGGACTTGGATTCCATTTTTATTATGACACACGTTTATATAAAACAATGGATGGTGGACAAACCTGGATTCAGTTAGGAGGAACTGATGTTTTTAACTATCCAATAAGAATTCATCCACAAAATGATAACTTAATTTTTATCTGCGATAGAGATTTAGGGGGTCCTGGATTTAAAAGCACAGATGGCGGTTTTACTTGGCAACAGCTATCATTACCTTCAGATGTAAATGTTATGGATTTTGCAATTCATCCTTTTTATCCCAATATTATTTTTGCCGGTGGTGAAAGATCAGGTTCTGGTTATTGGTATGGTGTCATATATAAAAGCACGGATTATGGAGAAAGTTGGTCTCAGGTTTATGAGAGTTCCTACCAATATTGTTATGGCTTTGCTTTCCATCCTTCAGACAGTAATGTTATTTATTGTTTAGCTAGAACTATAAACGAAACTTATGTTTTGAAAAGTTTAAATAACGGAGAATACTGGTCTCAAGTTGGTAGCTTACCCTGGAATTCACTTCCAGTTTCTTATTTTTCTGAATTACTCATAGACAAAGATTACCCTGATTTAATGTTTATTGCTGCAGATAAGGGAGGTATTTATAAAAGTATTAATGGAGGTCAAAGCTGGTTTTCTTCAAACTCTGGTATGAAAATTCCTTATGCTTCCCGTATTATTCAGGATCCTTCACAATCCTTTACATATTACATTTCAAATGTTCAAGGTTTATATAAATCAACCGATGGAGGTATGACATGGACTCTTCTTAATGAAGGTCTTAGAGCCCCTTATACCTATGGAATTGCAATAGATCCCTTAAATAAAAATAAAATATATGTAACTTCTTTAGCAAATGGTATATTTATATCTAATGACAGAGGCAAAACCTGGACACTTAAAAATCAGGGAATTTTAAATGCTGATTTAAAGTTTAATACTATTGCTATTAACCCTAAAAATTTAAATGAAATCTATGTATCATACCCATATCCTACAGATATAATTGGCAGAGCTTCTAAATTCTATAGGAGCGTAGATTCAGGACAAACATGGAGTTATAGATCCACTTTAGGAGGAAGCTATGACGGAGTTGGGAAAATCGTAATGGATACTTTCTCTAATATATACGTTACAAATTCAGGAAACTCCGTGTATAAAAGTTCTGATGGTGCTTTGACTTTTAATCAGATTTTGTCTCCAGCAGCATACTGGTCCGGTATCACAATTAGTCCAGACCAGACAATTTTTGTAACTAAACGTCCCCCATTTGGTCCTGACAGGGATTCTTGTCTTGCAAAAAAAAGTCAAGATCAGGGCACAACTTGGCAGAAAATTTTTAGAAGCGGAGAATTTATTAGCAAGATAGGCACAGCAATAGCTGTTTATCCTCAAAATCCTAATATTATTCTGGCAGCTGACCATTCGGAGGTGCTTTTTAAAAGTATGGATGGAGGAGAAACTTACTTCCCTATCGCTTCTTTTCCTTCTTCCGTCTATAATGATATCCATGATATCTGTTTCAAACCATCCTCTCCTGAAACTATTTTGGTTTGTGTAAATTACCCTTGGGTATTATACTACTCAGCACACTTGTTAGATTATTTTGAGGTAATTGCTATTTCTCCTCCTCCTTCTCAACTTTACATAACATATAATGGTGGATTAACATGGGAAGAATTCCCAGTTCCTCCAATTCCTTATATTCATAGAGTAGAATGGAGTGAGGATTCAATAATTTATGTAACAACAAAAGGAGGTATTTTTAGATACAGATTTGGCTACACTAATATCTCAGAAAAAGAAAAACATAAGGAAATTAACCTTTTTGTTCTTTCACAGAATATCTTTAAAAATGAAATTAAAATACTATTAAACCCTGAGCTTTTAAAATCTCTTAATTCACCTTTAAGTTTAGAAATACTTGACATAAAGGGAAGTGTTATCAAAAAGTTTAATGTAAGAGATAAAAACTTCATCATCTTAAATGGTGAATCTGATTTTGGAAGAAAGTTAAAAACCGGAACTTATTTCCTTAAAGCATCAATAGGAAATAAAAAAGAGGTCAAAAAGATTATCTTATTAAAATAGGAGAAAAATTATGAATTTTTTGCTACTCTATTTTCTTGGAATTTTGCCTTTTTTACCTTTTGAAGGGAAAATAACACCTGAATTAAAAAAAGAACTTGAAAGAATCGGTAATAAGGATAAGGTATTTGCCATTGTTCACCTTTCAACTATATACCCTTATGAAGAAGTTGATAATCTCTCATATAAAGAAAAAGCAAAAATTTTTAAAAGTATAGCTGAAAATTCACAAAATAAAATTATAGAATTCCTGAAAAATAATTTTAAATCCGATGAATATGAAATTCTTAGAAAATTCTGGGTTTTTAATGGATTTCATATTAAAGCTACAAAATCTGTGATCTATACCCTTGAAAAATTAAATGATATATGGTTTATATGTGGAAACGAAAAGATAATACTGGATGGTATAATTAAAAAAGAAAAAAGAGAATTGAGAGAAAAAACTGTTGAATGGAATATACTGCGTGTTAGAGCAGATTCTTGCTGGATGGCAGGTTATACAGGTCAGGGAATTATAATAGGACACATTGACACAGGTGTTGATACCTCCCATCTTGCATTAAAAAATAAATGGCTTTCTCCCTATTGGTTTGATGGAGTTTATGGACAACCTTCTCCTTATGATAATGATGGACATGGAACACATACGATGGGAACAATATGTGGAGGAGACGGCTTAGGACCGTTTCAGGATGATATAGGAGTTGCACCTGATGTAAAATTTGTAACAGCAAAAGGGTTCTCAGGCGGGATAGGTTACTATGAATGGATCGATCCCTGCATGCAAAAGATTGTTGACTGGAAAGAAAGCGGAGTTGATATAAGAGCAGTTAGTAATTCCTGGAGTGGTGGTCGCCTTGACTTGCATTTCTGGCCAATTATTCTGACATGGAAATCAATGGGGATTTTCCCTGTATTTTCAAATGGAAATAGTGGTCCAAATTATGGAACTGCTAATACACCTGGAAATTATCCTACTGTTATTGGAGTTGGAGCCACAGATATAAGTGATGTGATTGCAAATTTTTCGTCTCGTGGTCCTGCTCCTGATGAATCTCCCTGGAATGATCCCCAGTATTGGTATCGTCCTGATTGGAATTTAATTAAACCCGATATATCAGCACCAGGTGTCTATGTGCGATCATCTGTCCCAGGAGGAGGTTACCAAGCCTGGAGTGGCACATCAATGGCATGCCCACATGTTACCGGAGCAGTAGCAATATTACTTCAAAAAAATCCAAACCTAACTCCAAATGATTTATACACCATCCTTGTAAATTCTGCTCGACAAGTAGAGCCTTGCCCAAATTTTGATTATGGATGGGGTATTTTAAATATTTATAAAGCCCTTTTAAATACGCCAACTCCTGATGAACCATTCATTTATTTACTTTCTTTCCAAAGAGATGACCAAAACCAGAATGGAATATGGGAACCAGGGGAGAATTCAAATATAACTATCAATCTAAAAAACTCAGGTGGCAGACCAGCGGTGAATACTTATGGAGTTTTAAAAACACAAAGCCCATATGTATCAATAATTGATTCCATATCATCTTTTGGAGATATTTATCCAGGTGACAGTGTAAATAATCCAAATGATCCTTATAAAATTTTTGCTCATTATGATGCTCCATGGGGTTCTGAAGTTCTTTTTACTCTTGAAATAAATGCTCAGGGATATTCATCAACAAAATTCTTTAAAACTTATATAGGAATACCTGGATTTGATTATGTAACACACGATACAGGAAATATAGTTTTATCTGTAACAAGACATGGTTCAATTGGGTATATGAGTTCATATCCACCAATGATTTATGGCAGGGGCTGCCATTATCCAAAAACTTCTCCGAGTCATTTATTTTACGGCAGTTTTGCAATCGGAAATTCTACATCCTATGTTGTTGATAGATATTACAATCAAGAGGGTGATGACCAAGATTGGATAACATTAGATCCAGAAGGAAAAGTAAGATTATATGAACCAGGTCCTTTTTCTGATGAATACACAATTGCACTCTATGATGATTCAGGTCACCCCTCTTCTAAAAATATTTTAGTTAAACAGGAAACTTTTGCATGGGGAGACACAAGTGCTGATGATTTTGTTATTTATAAATTTACTATAAAAAATAGAGGAAATACCACTGTCAACAATCTGTATTCTGCAATCTTTCTTGACTGGGATATTGGAGATTATCAGCAGAATGTGGGAGGAGTTGATACAATTCGGAATTTAGCCTATATGTATTACGGAAGTGTCGTTATGGGTTCAGCAGTAATTGACCCACCAAGAAATTCCGGAAAGATAAATCATTCTTTAATTGATCATGCTCAATATGTGTATCCTTATGGTGGATTACCTGATAATATCCAGTTCCAATTTATGAACGGAACAATAAAAGTTCTTTTCTCAGATAGACCTTATGACTGGTCAACCTGTATTTCTGCAGGACCTTTTAATATAAATTCTCAAGACAGTATAATCACTGCTTTTGCAATACTTGGAGCAACTTCCTTCACCAAACTCCGCAAATACTGTGATACTGCCTATGCAAGATACTGGAATGTGGTTCATATAAAAGAAGTAAGTGAAAGAAATAACAAATTAACTTTCTTTAATGTATCCCCAAATATCATAAAAGACAATATAATTCACATTAATTACACTTTAGAAAGACCTTCTGATGTTAAAATAAACCTGTATAATGTCTTGGGACAAAGGATATTTACATTATCAAGGGGAAAAATAAGTGAAGGTGAAAAACTAAAAATTCATACAAAACTTGCTAAGGGAATCTATTTTCTAAATCTTCAAACCGGAAAACAAAAATTTCAGAAAAAAGTAATTTTAATAAGATGAAAAAACCAAATGTATAAAAGATACTAAAAATTATAAGGTTCAAATCCTTAAAAAATTTTTGAAAGAAGATGAAGAAAGTAGAGGTTCTCGTAGGTATATTAACAGGGCTATATGCCCTTGAAGGTTATCAAACACCTGAGGAATTTGTAGTATTAAATAGAGAATATGTAGGATTTGAAAAAAACTATGGGCAGGTTCAGGATTTTGAAGGTAATCCTGTAAAAGAAGTTCTTATAAGAGCAATACTTCCTGGTCTTGGAATATTTATAACTCAAAAAGGTGTTTCTTATGTAATTTATGGAATGAAAAAAGAAGATTCAGAAAAAAATATGGATAATGTGAAAAAACATTTAACGGATGAAGAATTTGAAATTAAAGAAGTAAAATATTTAAGAATAGATATTGATCTTATAAATGCAAATATAAAAGAAGAAAATATAGAATTTGAAGATCCCTTACCAGGTTATTCAAACTATTATCTTACATCCTGCCCTGATGGAATTCTTGGTGTTATAACTTATAGAAAGGTAAGGATAAGAGAGATTTATCCTGGGATTGACTGGGTATGGAGATATGAGGATAGGAGGGTTCATCATGAGTTTCTTATAAAGCTTTATGCAGATATTTCAAAGATAAAGATGAAAGTAAAATATGCTGATTATAAGATAGAGGGTAATAAGCTTATTTTATCAACACCTATTGGGAAAATAGAAGATGGTGAAATTTTATCTTATGAAGGTGGAAAATCCTATATTCATGTTTTATATAAAGTAGATGAAGAGGGTTTTATTACTTATGATGTTAAAAACTATACTCGTAAATCAAATTTAATTATTGATCCGCCTCTTGCGCTTCTATGGGCTACTTATTATGGAGGAAGTAGTAATGATTATGGCTATTCAATTACAACGGATGCAAATGGTAATGTTTTTTTAACAGGATATACTGGTTCAACTAATTTTCCAACATATGATCCAGGTGGTGGCGCTTATTACCAGGGAACATATGCAGGAGGGGGTGACGCATTTATTCTAAAATTTAATAATTCTGGTCAAAGGCTCTGGGCCACTTATTATGGAGGAAGTAGTGATGATGGAGGTTATTCAATTACAACAGATCCAAATGGAAATGTCTTTGTAACAGGAAAGACGACTTCAACTAATTTTCCAACACAAGATCCAGGTGGTGGTGCATATTATCAGGGAACAAATGCAGGATATATGGATGCATTTATCTTAAAGTTCAGCAATTCAGGGGTAAGGCAATGGGCTACTTATTATGGAGGAAGTAGTGATGACATGGGCTATTCAATTACAACAGATGCAAATGGTAATGTTTTTTTAACAGGATGGACCTACTCAACTAATTTTCCCACATACGACCCAGGAAGTGGGGCTTATTACCAAGAAACATATGCAGGAAATGCTGATATATTTATTTTAAAATTTACTAATACAGGGCAAAGACTTTGGGCTACTTATTACGGAGGAAGTAATTGGGATTATTGTCTTTCTATTACACAAGATGCAAATGGTAATGTTTTTTTAACAGGATGGACCTACTCAACTAATTTTCCCACATACGACCCAGGAGGTAGCGCATATTATCAAGGAGGAATTGCAGGTAGTACTGATGCATTTATTTTAAAATTTAACAATTCAGGAGTAAGGCTTTGGGCTACTTATTACGGAGGAAGTAGTGCTGATGGATTCGAATACGCATCAATTACAACTGATGCAAATGGTAATGTTTTTGTAACAGGAGAAACTTATTCAACTGATTTTCCAACTTATAATCCAGGTGGTGGCGCTTATTACCAGGGAACAAATGCAGGAGGGGGTGACGCATTTATTCTAAAATTTAATAATTCTGGAGTAAGGCTTTGGGCTACTTATTACGGTGGAAGTGGTGATGAGAGAGGCTATTCAATTACAACAGATCCAAATGGAAATGTCTTTGTAACAGGAACGACTGTTTCAACCGATTTCCCAACATATAATCCAGGTGGTGGTGCTTATTATCAAGGAACATATGGAGGAGGAAATTATGATGCATTTATTTTAAAATTTGATAACAACGGAGGGAGAGGATGGGCTACTTATTATGGAGGAAGTAGTGATGATTATGGCTATTTAATTACAACGGATGCAAATGGTAATGTTTTTTTAACAGGATGGACTTCTTCAACTAATTTTCCAACATATAATCCGGGTGGTGCCTATTATCAGGGATTTGCAGGATATTATGATGCATTTATTTTAAAATTTGAAGGTCCTTCCGGGACTGGTGACTATGATTTCCCTCCTAAAAAGGTAAAACCACCTGTTGAAGATAATATTCTCTATGTCTTACAAAATCCAAAGTCCCTTGTTTTAGTTTTTGATATTAAAAACCCCTGTGAAATATCTTTGAACTTTTATAGTGAAAATGGTTCATTAATTGAAAGAAGAAACTATGGACCTGTTCAAAAGGGAATGCACCGAATTGAAATAGAAAAGAATGAGTTAAATAAATATATCTACTTTTTAAAAGTAAATTTTGGAGAAAAAACAGAAACAATAAAGATTTTAAATATTGAATAAATTTTAAAGCAACAGTAGGAATTTAGACTCTACTTAGTTTTTGAACGTGCCAAAAAAGAAATTGATGTATAGATGTGAATTTTTGAATTTTTTCAATTTTTTCTTTATAATTTAAATTATAAAAATAATAACAATTCCAAAGGTATTGAGGGAGAAACTTGGGGAAGATGGCGTTGATGCATTGATTGAACTTTTAAATGCTTCCAATGAAAAACTGAAAATTGATCTAATTGAGTTACAGACTGAAAAATATGAAAGAAGACTTGCTGAAGAAAGTGCAAAGATTGATAAAAGAATAATTGAAGAAATTAACAAATTAAGGTCTGAAGATATTGCAAAACTTGATAAAAGAATAACTGAAGAAACAGCAAGACTTGATAAAAGAATAACTGAGGAGATTTCAAAGTTAAGAGTTGAATTTAATGAAAAAATTTCAAAAACTTATGCGAACATAATAAAATGGATGTTTATATTCTGGGTAGGGCAAATAAGCGTTATGACTTTAATATTTTTTACCTTTCTAAAATTCATTAGATAATTTAAAATTGAACAAAGAAAAAAGAGCTCTGCGAAGAAAATTGGAAAAGTTTGATAAGACAAAAAGTGTAATGGTGATTTTTATGTAGTAGTGAGCAAGGTAGACGCAAATTTCATCTGCAAAATTAACCCATAATAAATTTTCTTATATTGGCAAAAATTCAATATTAAATGAAAAATTTTAAAGAGATATTAGATAATGGGGAAAGGTAAAAATTCGCAGGCTAAAGCCTGCGCCTACCATTTTTTTGAAAATCTTCTCTGCTGGGGAGTCACACCTTTTAAGGTATAAAGTAACAAGATTTTTAGAATATTGTTTCTATTATCCCTCATATTATCTTCACCCTTAATTTTCAAAAAAACAAAGGTTCTATAATTTTATGGTAGCCGCACCCTTCAGGGTGCGAAAAATTTTGCTTTAAGATTAAAATATGAAAAAAAAGTTTAAAAAATAGGCGACAAGGCTACAAAGGATGATTTTTAAAGTTGAAAGATTTAAAGAGGACTATACAAGAACATTTTGTAGTAGGCACTTATGAAAATCTTATTAAGCCAGAAAAATTCAATATTGTTATGGTATTCTACAAAAGTTGATTTTAAATAAATCTTCATTTTAAAATTAAAATATGACAACTGAAACAGTGAATATTCTTGCACTTATTTTAGGAATTCTTGCCTTAATTCAACCCCTCATATTATCTTATTTTACAAATAAACTCATACAAAAGGAGGATGAAAGAGCAAAGAAAATGATTGAAGCAACACAAAGAATGATTGAAGAAAGTAAGAAAGATACCGAAAAAATGATTGAAGCAACACAAAAAATGATTGAAGAAAGTAAGAAAGATACCGAAAAAATGATTGAAGCAACACAAAAAATGATTGAAGAAAGCAAAAAAAATACAGAAAGGATAATTGAGGAAAGTAAAAAAGATACACAAAAAATGATTGAGGAAAGCAAAAAAGATACAGAAAAAATACTTGAAAGAACTCAAAAGATGATTGATGAAGGAAATAAAAGACTTGAAAAATTTATAATGGAAACACAGAGAATGATTGACGAGGGAAATAAAAGACTTGAAATAATTCTATCAGAAGTTATTAAAAGAGTTTAATTCTCCTATATATTATGAAAATACATAGAAAAGATACCCATCTTTGTTTCTGACTTTAATTTCACCTGAAAAGTTTTTTACAAAATCCTAATGATACCATGTAATATAAATCAAAACTATCAACATCTTTTCTTCTTATTGAAAAAATATTTCTTTATGAAGTAAAATTTTTTTTAAATAAAAAGGAGGGTAAAATGCACCACTTTAAAGAATTATTTCAAAGTGCTGACTGGAAAAAAGAAAAACATTCCCCGGTAATAGAAATAATAGGTGAAGTAAAAAAGGGAGAAAAAATAAGAATTGAAGTAAGTGTTGGAAAGGAGATCCCTCATCCTAATACCACCCAACATCACATATCATGGATTGATGTCTTTTTCCTTCCTGATGGTGAAAAATTTCCCTATCATCTTGGGAGGTTTGAATTTTTATCTCACGGTTCTTCAACCCAGGGACCTGATACAAGCACTGTCTATACAGAACCTATTGTTATTTTTGACTTTAAAACCGAAAAAAATGGTGAAATTTTTGCCTTCTCATACTGTAATATTCACGGCTTGTGGGCAAATTCAAAGGAGATTAAATTTTAAACTTTAAAGGGTTAAAAAATGGACTTATCACAATATAACCTTGAAGAACTACTTTCTATTGCTATTAAAAGTGAAATAGAAGCAAAAGAAATATATGAAAGTTTAAGTCAGAAAGTTAAAAATGCCTTTTTAAAAGATAAATTGAAATTCCTGGCTCAGGAAGAACAGAAACATAAAGAAACCTTTGAATCAATTTATAGAAACAGATTTCCAGGAAAAAGACTTATTCTTCCAGAAAAATCACCTGTTCCCTTACCCCAGATAAAAATTGAATCTGAAAGAATTAAAATAAGTGAAATTTTTGAAATGGCTATGCAGGCTGAGAAAAACGCCTATGACTTTTATATTTCTCTTGCTACATATTTTAAAGAAGAACCTGAAACAGCTATTATGATCAACTATATTGCCTCAATGGAATTAGGACATTACAAAATATTTGAGATAGAAAAAGAAAATGCTCTTAAATTTGAAGATTACGATGTTGAAAATCCTTTAATGCATTTAGGTCCTTAAAAAGGTTCAAATCCTGAAAATTTTAAAAGGAGGATATTTAAATGCCATCTAATGAACTACTTGAACTTTTAAATAAGGCAATAGCAGCTGAATTGCAGGTTTGTATTCAATATATGTGGCAACATGTTTTATGGAGTGGACCTAAACATTTTGCGATAAAGGATGAATTTAAAAAAATAGCAATTGATGAAATGAAACATGCTGAAAAAATCGCAGAAAGACTCTTTTATCTTGGTGGTATACCCACAACAAATCCTCTTCCCATTAATGTGGGAAAAAATCTAAAAGAAATGCTTGAACAGGATAAAAAAGATGAAGAGATGGCAATTGATCTTTATAAAAAAATAATTAAAAAAGCAGATGAGGAAGGAGACTACACCACAAGTTTTATTTTTAAAGAAATATTGGAAGATGAAGAAGAACATCACGATACTTTTATAAGTTTGCTTGAAAACTTTGATAAAGAATAAAAAGGAATAAAACTATGAAATTTAACTCCATAGATGAAATCATAGAATTTGCAATTAAAAAAGAAGAGGAAGCATACAATATTTATAACAAATTAAGGGAAAAAACAAAAGACAAACACTTAAAAAAAATCTTTGAAGAACTTAGAGAAGAAGAATTAAAGCATAAACAGAAACTAATTGATTTTAAAGAAGGAAAAATTATTTTAACTCCAAAAAGTGAAAGAGTTCCTGATTTAAAAATTTCAGATACACTCATAAGTATAGAATTAAAAGAAGATTTTGATTTTCAGGATGTTTTAATTTTTGCAATGAAAAGAGAAAAACTTGCCTTTACTTTATATACAGAACTTGCTGAAAAATTTGAAAATGAAAATATAAAAGATCTGCTTAATTCTCTTGCAAAAGAAGAAGCAAAACATAAATTAAGACTCGAAACTATCTACGACGATTATATAGGTTAAAGTTATTTATTTTTTTCCAGTTTTTCAATTCTTTCCCTTAATTTTTCAATTTCTCCTTTCTTTCTCAATTTCCTCATGTATTTTTTTAGGTTCTCTGATTTCAAACTAATAACCAGGTTCAATTATTTTTTTAAGTGTTTTCTCAATAACAAATTCCTCCTTTTCTTTCTCACCAAGAGTAACTTCAATTTTCATATTTTTACCCTTTCTCATAATCTCTATATCAACCTTTTTAAGAGGATTTTAATATCACCCTTTTTAATTCCAGCTTTATCAGCAGGTGAATCTTCTATAACATCCTTAACGATTACTCCATAATCAATTGAAAGGGCAATTTTTATTTCCTCAGCAGGTTCATAGGCATTTACTCCAAGCCATCCCTTTTCTCTAAAGCACTCAAACTTTTCATTAAACTTGAGATTATCTTGGCATATAAAATTTTTTTTTATTGTTTTTCCTCATTTTATTTATCAAACGAATAAAATTTCTATAATGCTCCTAATTAAAGTTATATTAATCAAATTGTAAAGATTACGTCACCTACCCTTTTTAAAAAACCTTTTATTTGTTTAATGAATTTACTATACTTCAGCCCACTTCTTTAAATAATCTTCAGGTGGAAGTTCAGCTATTCCAACTGCTTTTTTTAATTGGGGGAATTTTTTTCTTAGTTCTTCAAAAATAATTTCTGTTATCTGTCTTGCAGCACAACCACAGAAGGGAGAACATCCAGTTGAATCTCCAAGAGCAACTCCCATCTGAATTGTTCCTTTCTTATTATCAACATCCTTAACCCAGACAATCACATCCTCAATTCCAGGGCTCATCTTTATCCTTGGTCTTATATCATTTAAAATAAAATCCTCAATTTCCTTCAAAAGACTATCTTTATTTTTTATCATTTTTTACCTCCTTGTTTTATAAGTTCAACAAGCTTAAAATTAAACTGGGGCTCCCTGGTTTCATTTACAGGCTTTACTTCCTTTACCCAGGGAATAAATTGAACTAAAACCCTTTTTATACCTGATGTGAGAGTATAAACAGAATGGGGACAACCAGAACAAGCATCTTTTAAATCAACATAAATAATACCCTTTTCCTCATCTATATCCTCTATTCCAATATCCCCTCCGTGACCTTTTATATAACCTAAAATTTTCTCACCTATAACAAAATTTATCTCTTCCTTAGGCTTTTTAAAAATTTTAACCTTATCACCCCAATTGTCATAAATAAATTTTTCAAAATCTTCACTACCACCTCTTACCCCAAGATAAAGAGTTCCGTCTTTTTCCATAATTAAATATAAAGCCTTAAGCTTAAAATTCTTTTTTAAAGATTCTAAATTTAAGGAAATATTCATAATTAATATTATAATATAAAATTAGAAAAATTTCAAATTTAAATTTTTTTTAATTATTTAAAAAGAAATTTTTTATTCTTTTTATTCCTTCTCTTATAAGTTCTTTTCCGAGAGTTGAAATTGAAATTCTTGCATACCCTGAAAAATCTTTACCAAAAGCCGAACCTGGTGTTACTGCTACACCCTCTTCTATAAGAGAATTTACTATGTAATCCTCAACATTCCCTTTTATTTTCTTTTTTAATAATTTTTTAAAATCAATAAAAAAGTAAAAAGTTCCACCCGATTTATAAACATCATCTATGAAACTTTTGAGCTCCTCATAAGCTACATCCCTTCTTTCTGAAAGTTCCTTTAAAAAGCTATTTAACCATTTTTCCCTTTCCTCTTTATTCAAAAGAGCCTCTTTAAAGGCATATTGAAGAAAAGTTACAACCCCTGCTGTTTGACTGTAGTCCCCAAGTGTCATTTTTTCAATTATTGAGGGAATCCTTGAAACAGTATAACCTATCCTGAAACCTGTTGCAGAAAAGGTTTTTGAGAAAGTAAAAACAGATAAAACATTTTCATTATCAAATTCAAGAATGCTGTAAAATTTATTTCCGTCAAACAGTATATCTTTATATGCTTCATCAGAAACAATTAAAACATCATTTTTTTTACATAAATAATTTATTCTTTCAAGTTCTTCGTAAGTAAAAACTTTACCTGTTGGATTATGGGGGTTATTAAGATATAATATTTCAGCATTTTTAATACTTTTCTCAAATTTTTCAAAATCTATTTCAAAATTTTCCTTTAAAGGCAGAAGTTTATAATTTGTTTCTGAATATGGAAAAATATTATCAAGCATACAGCTCCAGCACGGTGAAAAGGCAATGCATTTTGAACCCCTGAAAAGAGAAAAAACAAGCTGAAGACCTTCCTGGCCTCCATAAGTTGCCATTATATTTTCCCTTCCTATATTTTTTATTCCCATTTCCTTTAAGTGTTCTATGACAGCATCTTTAAAGAAATTTTCACCGCCTGATTTTGGATAATTTGTAAGACCTTTTTGAAGAGCATCATTAACAGCTTTTTTAATATAATCCGGTGTTGGTATTCCTATATCCCCTCTTTGAAACTGAATAAAAGGCTTACCTTTACTTTTTTCAAATTCTTCCTTTTTCTCTCTAACAATTTCACTAATCTTCACTATTTTTGAAAGCACAATATTTTTAAAGGCAGGAGAAATATTTTTCATTTGGTTAAAATTATATATAAAACTTTGTAAATAATTCCAAAATTTCTTTTATAAATTCACTCACATTAATAAAAACTTGAAATTTTTTAAAAAAAATATTATAATTATATCCTCGGGCTACCATACCGGAGGGGAAACACCCGTTCCCATTCCGAACACGGAAGTTAAGCCCTCCAGGGCCGATGGTACTGTGCCCGCAAGGGTACGGGAGAGTAGGTCGTAGCCCGGGGTTTTTTTATTTTATAATAAAATATGAAAATTTTTAAAAAAATAAATTTCTTTCTTTTTTTTGTATTTATATTTTTCTCCTGTAGAACTGTTCCTTATACTGGTAGAAAGCAGCTTATTCTTTTCCCCTTAGAAACTGAAAGAGAGCTTGGGAGAGAAAGTTTTTTAGAAATTTCTAAAACTGAAAAATTCTCTGAAAATCAAGAATATAATGAGCTTGTTAAAAAGGTGGGTATGAAAATTATAAGTGAAGGTGGAATAGGTATAAAGGAAAACTGGGAATTTAGAGTAATTGAAAATGATAAAGTTATTAATGCCTTTGCACTTCCTGGAGGAAAAGTTTGTGTATATACAGGACTTTTGAAATTGATCGAAAGTGAAGATGAACTTGCCTGTGTTCTTGGTCACGAAATAGCTCATGTTGTTGCAAGACATGGAGGAGAAAGAATGAGCCAATTACTTCTTGCAGAGCTGGGTGGTATTACTCTTGATATGGCTTTAAAGAAAAAAAGAAGTCAGACTATTGAAATGGCAAAAGTAGCATACGGAGTAGGTGTCCAGGTTGGTGTTCTCTTACCTTTTTCAAGAGAACAGGAAGAAGAATCCGATTATATGGGTCTTATTTTTATGACAAAAGCTGGGTTTGACCCTGAAAAAGCATTAAATTTCTGGGAAAAAATGGAAAAAGAGTCAAAGGGTAAAATTCCAGAATTTTTATCAACCCATCCTTCACATAATACAAGAATTAAAAATATCAAAAAATGGATTCCTGAAATTAAAAACAAATATGGTAAAAAATAAATGGACCTAAAAGTGTTAAGAAAAGAAGAAAAAGATGAAATAAAAAAAATTCTTTATGAACTTCTTAAAGAAGAAAAAATTATGGTTCTTGCAACATCCTTTGAAGATAAACCTTGGGCAACACCTGTTATTTTTGCCTGGGACGGTAAGAACAAAATTTATTTCCTTTCAAGGAAATCAACAAGACATGCAGTAAATCTTGAGAAAAATCCTCAAATAAGCGCTGCTATTTATCCGAAAGTTTTAAGACCCTTAAGGGGAATTCAAATGGAGGGAAAAGTAAAAATTTTAAAAGGAAAAGAAAATTTAAAAGGTTTAAAAGTTTATATTAAAAGATTCCCAACCGCAGAGGGAAGATTACCTTTAAAAGATATAATAGAAAAAAGAGGGGAATTTTCCTTTTTTGAGTTTTTAATAGAAAAAATTTTTCTTTTAAGTGAAAAACATTTCGGATGGGGAAAAAGGGTAGATGTCACATTTCTTCTCAATTCGGTGGAATAAAAAATTTATAAATACCTGAACCAGCAAGAACCCATAGAATTTCAATTGGTATTCTTCCCAATAAAAGAGATAATAAAAAATCTTTTTCCTTAACACCTATAAATCCAGCAAAATAACATAAAAGGTCTTTAGGAAGACCTGGAATAGGAAGGATAAAAAGTAAAGAAAGCCATAAAATACTTCTTGAAGCTATTTTTATTCTATAATTTTCTAAAACCTTTAACTTATTGGTACTTACAAGCTTTCTTTCACCAAACTTTCCAAGAAAATAAGAAGTAAAGGAGCCGATTAAATTACCAGTTATAGCCATTATTGAACCTAAATAGGCTCCATAAAGAAAACCCATAAGAAAGGGAAAAACCTGGCCTGGAATAGGTGATGCTATAATCTGAAAGGAATGAAAAAAAATAAGAACAAAAGGAGCAAAAAAACCGAACTTTCTAACTATTTCAAGAATTCGGGATTTACTGTAAGGATAAAGAATTATTAATAAATAGGATAGAAAAAATAAAAAGAAAAAAATTAGAAAAATTAAAAGGAATTTTCTTAACATAAGATAATTATAAAACAATGAGAGAAACAATTGAATATTTTTTCATTTACCTTCATATAATTTCAGCCCTGTATTGGGTTGGAGGAAATTTATTATTTTTTTCCTTTGGATACACAATAAGAAAAATATATAAGGATGAAAAACTTGTTCCGGGATTTAGAGCACTTGGAAAAACCTTCAGAGTAGGAAGCTGGATTTCAGTAATTATTCTTTTTTTAACAGGTATATATCTTCTTTTGAAAAGATGGGGCTATATAAATAACACAATGAAATTAAAACTTTCAATTTTTTTTGTTGTAATTATTTTAAAATTCATACACGATTTTTTTATTGCTAAAAGAGCAGCACTTGAAGAGAAGCCTTCTAAATATTATAAACTTACTCTTTTTATAGCAAGACTTAACTTACTTTTACAATTGGTTATAATTTACCTATCAATGATTTTTGTCAGATGAAAAAAGATTTTCTCTTAGCCAGTTTAAAACAAAAACCTGAAAAAGTTCCTGTTTGGTTTATGAGACAGGCTGGTAGATATATACCTGAATATGCTGAAATGAGAAACAAATACAGTATGAAAGAACTTATAAAAAATCCAACACTTTCGGCAAAGGTTACACTTTTACCTTTTAAATATCTTGACCTTGATGCAGCAATTTTATTTTCTGATTTACTTGTCATACTCTGGGGATTTGGAATTGATTTTGAATATGAAAAAGATGAAGGCCCAAAAATATTAAAGAGGAATATAAAAAATTTTGACTACAGGGAATTAAAATTCATAGAGGAGGAAATAAAAATTTTAAAAAAAGAACTTGATGTTCCTTTAATAGGTTTTACAGCAGCACCTTTTACACTTTTATCGTATATCATAGAAGGAAGTTATAAAAGGGATTTTCCGGAAACAAGAAAATTCATTTACAGGAAAGAAGAAGAATGGAATTTCTTGATGAAAAAGGTCTCAAATGGAATTTTGGAATTTCTAAAATTACAATCAGACGCAGGATGCGACGCTTTAATGCTCTTTGATTCCTGGGTAGGAGCAGTTACTCCTGAAATTTATATTAAAAATATTTATCCCTATATTCAAGATATTTTTAAAAATTTAAGGGGAAAAATAAGAATTTACTTTTCAATATCAAGTGCTCATCTTGCAGGTATTATTGATGAAATTGAATGCGAAACAATAGGAATTGATTTTAGAGTGCCTATTAACTTTGCAATTAAATTTTTTGGGAAAAAACACTCAATACAGGGAAATCTTGACCCTGCAATTTTATTTTCAAAATTTGAAAAAATAAAAGAAGAACTTGATAAAATTGAAAGGGAAAGAAAAAATTTTAGTGGTTTCATTTTTAACTTAGGACATGGAATTTTACCTGAAACTGATATTGAAATACTCAAAGAAATAATCAAAACTGTTCATTCCTGGAAAATTTAATTTTAATTTAATGTTAAAAAATTTGACAAAAAAAAATCTCTTATAATAAAATTAATTATTAATAGGTTCAAATCCTTAAAAATTTAAATTAAAAAATGAAAAAAATTTTATACATCCTACCTCTAATAACACCCCTTTTATTTTCAAACAAAATAACAGGGGTTGCAGGAGATAGATTGCGTGGAACCCCTCCTCAGGATTCTCTACAGATAAATATAAATGTTACACTTTTAGTTCCCGCAAGAATCGGGTTATATGTGGATGCTAATCTTACTTTTGATTTAAATACACCTGTTGGTCCATCAACAATATATCCCCCTACTCTTTTCCCTGGTTACTATTATCCTACATCTGCTTCTGCAACAAACCCGCAGGGTGTTGTAGTAGAGGTATTTTCAAATTCTCCTACTTTAACCTGGACACTTCAGGTTTTTGGCAGCGGAAATTTTTCACCAACTGTTACTCTTGACCAGTTATTTATTGCTCCAGATGGTGAACCTGCTCCTTCAGAGGGTTCTGATCCACCCGGAGGAAACTGGACAAGTTTAACCACAACACCTTTAAACTTAAATACAGGAGGAAAAACTAACGGGTGGAACAAATATAATAAAGATTTTGTATTTCAAGCAGAAGCAGATGATGAACCTGTAACAAGTACAATCACTCTCACCTTCAGACTTTACGCTCAATAAAAAATCTTAAAAAAGGGTTCAAACCCCTTTTCTTTTTTTTCAAATGATTTTAAATTTAATTTTCTCCTTTGCATTCTCATTAGAAGTTTTCCCCCCTATTGTTTTTGATCTAACAAAGGAAGAATTTCCTCCACCATATTTCCCCTATTTTTATGAAACAGTATATAAAAACCATTTCATAAGAATAGAGTACGATAAAGAGGGTAAAAGTGATATAAGATATATTTCTCTTTTTATAAAAGGTAAAGTAAATTCAGGGGAAATAGTTAAAATTAACAATTTCCTTTATTCAATTGAAA
>JBDRZP010000007.1 GCA_039804025.1 candidate division WOR-3 bacterium | reverse complement strand
TATGAAATTACTTGGCCCCCTCTTCCAAGATGGGATGGGGTGTGCATTGGACCACTTGTTGATCTACCAAATAGTGCTTGGGTCAACTGGGGGAGTTGGGATTCTACAGCATTTATTCCACCTGGTGATTCTGCATCTGGTTTTTCTTTTAAAACATATATTTTCCCACCAAAGAAAACACTTTTACCTGATATAAATGATTTTTATGTGGAAGGTTATGCTCCTATTCCTTCGTTCCCGGAAGGTGAGGCTCCTGGTATGATTCCGGGTTATGATGACTTAACCCCATATGGACCAGGGAAAGTTTATAAGACAGTAGGTCCTGGTCCTTTACCACCTGGGGAGTGGAATTTTGATTCAACTATGTATTTTGTTTCAGATTCAGGATTTTATCATCTTATTGATAGGGTGAATAAATGTTTTGAGCAGAACTGGCTAAAGGAAAGGGCAAAGGATCATTTAACAAGGATGTATGAAAGAGGGTTAAGACATTATCAGAATAACAGGGTTGAACAAGCAAGAAAAGTTTTAAGTCAGGTTATTGATTATCTTGAAAGGGAAAGAGGTAATTTAGTTTTTGATGAGGCATTTTATGTTTTATACTACAGAACAAAATTTGTAAGTGAACACCTTGCATGGCCTGTTAAAAAATAAAATATAAAGTGCGATTAAATCAATCTGTCAATAAATATAAAAAAGTTGGAGGGACAAAATATCATCATGGTCCACCTGGGTGGCAGGAGGATCACAATCACTTTTGTATGCCGGAAGTTGCTAATGCAATATTTGAAATAGCAGAGGAATATGTGGATAGTGGAGGGGAAAGAATTTATATAAATGATTTATCCTTGCCTTACGGTGGATTGTTTGATATTGAAGGAAATTGGCAAACCCCACACTCCGAACACAGATTGGGAAATAATGCAGATATAAGCGGAGCTGGAAATAATGGAAGATTTTTAAGGGAAAGAGTAATGAAGAGAAGAATTATTCCTAATGTGAGCCAAAGACTGAGAATTTATATAGATGCACCTTTTGAGAGTGAAAAACATCATTATCATTTTTATTTCATACCTTATTGAAAGGAGGAGGCAATATGAAAAAATTTTTACTTTTATGTTTAATTGTGTGTTTCAATTTATATTCTCAAAGAGAAGAAGTTCAAATAATTGTTCCTGTCGAGGATAATTTTGAACTTGAGGTAAAAACTATAATATCTATAGATAGTTTAGATACCACCCGATTTATATTTAAATATACATTAATCAGTTCCCCTTCAAGTGGTCAGCCAGTTAGACTTTTTGAAATTTCCCCTCCTTTTGGGAAAGATGGTGATACATCTATAGCACCGAATCACTGGAGCACTCTTGGGACTCCTCGAAGAAGTTCATGGAATTCAAATGGAGAAAGATATGATCTTTTACCTGGTGATACTTTATCGGGTTTTGTTTTTATCATAAAAGAATTACCTGATATTTCTTACTGGTATGCAGAGGGCTCAGATACAATATATTTTCCTGAAATTAGAGGTGGACCTCCCTACATTAGTGAGAAAAAATGGGTTAGGGATTCTCTTAATAAAATTTATTTTCGAAAAACGCCATTTGGGCCGGGGAAATACGGTTATACAGTAGGACCAGGTCCTTTACCGCCTGGTTGGTGGAAAAGGTGGAGTTGGGGTGATTCCACATATTTTGTTTCAGATTCAGGGTTTTATCATTTAATTGAGAGGTTGAATAAATGTTTTGAGCTGAACTGGTTAAAGCAAAGAGCGAGGGATCATTTATTAAGAATATATGAGAGGGCATTAGTAAATTACAGGACTCATGGAATCGAGCATGCGCAAAGGGTTTTAAATCAGGCTATAAGTTATCTTAAAAGGGAAAGAGGCAAATTAATTTTTGATGAGGGTTTTTATATTTTATATTACAGAACTATTTTTGTAAGAGACCACCTGTGGGGAAGAGGTGAGAAGAAATAATTAATACTTTATCTTTAAAGAATATCCTGTTCTCCTCTTCGTCAATTCCCTTATGTGCTCCTAAGATTTTAGACTTCCCTTCTGTGAAAAATTTTAAAGAGATAATAGAAAGAATTTAAATTGCCATGTTATAATTTGGAAGAAATAGAGAAAAAACACGGTGAGATAGTAAAAATTCGCAGGCTAAAGCCTATCATTTTTATAAAATCTTCATATGGGAAGCCGCACCTTTTAAGGTATAAAGTAACAAGTTTTTTAGAATATTGTTTCTATTATCCCTCATATTATCTTCACCCTTAATTTTCCAAAAAAACAAAGGTTCTATAATTTTATGGTAGCGTTAAATTAATTCTCCGGTTGTATTTCGCAGGCTAAAGCCTGCGCCTACCATTTCTTTGAAAATTTTAAATATTTATTCCCATATTCTATAATTTTATGGTAGCCGCACCCCTTAGGGTGCGTAAAAATTCTATCAAATTTTTTGAAAAATAGGCAGCAAAAGAAGCTTTTGAAGTTAAAAAGATTGCGGTATATTTATGGAAAAAAGCAAAATAAAGAACATTTTGTAGGAGGCACTCCTTTTAATCTTATTGAGCCAAAAAAATTTAATATTGTTATGGTATTCTACAATCTGGCTGATTTTTTGTGTTAATAGTAGAGGATGTATTAAAATATTTCCATTGTGATATTATTTCGTATTGATATATTAAAAGGTCCTTTATCTTTTAAGGCAGAATTTGATGTCTGGTGTGATAAAAAGCTCCTTTATAAGGTTATAGAAAAATCATCCGATTTTTTTAGAAATATACTTTTTTTTACTAAATTGCGCATGGCTTTTCCATTAGAGATGGAATTTATGGATTTTAAGACAGGTAACCAATTTAATATAAATAGAGGTTTTTCATTTTTAGTCCCATCTTACAAAGTTTCATTGAACAGAAGCCCCTTTATATCATTTTATCCGCGAAAAATTAAATTGTTACCTTTCTTTCCTTCATTTATGAGCTATGAAATCAGAAATTCCTATAATAGGGTAATAGGTTTTACTTTTTTTAAAAATCCTTTTATCTTCGGCTTTCAGAAAGGTGAGGTAAAGGATGCAGAAGAAAATACTATTGCGACATTTGAGTGGAAAAATTTTTCTTTATGGAAAGGATATAAGAATTGTGATGTATTGGTTTCAAGTGAAGATGAGAGATGGAGCATTATTTCTATTATTTCAGCTATAATTAAAGGTCTATACCTTCAGCAGAGGTAGTTTTAATAAATTTTTTTAATTTACTGTTTATTTTTAAAAACAAAATTAAAATACTTTACTATTTACAAACTTTTAAATTATATAATTAAAAGCCTAAATTAACCCCAAACCTGTATGCTGGTACGACAGGAAACTGTGCATGATATGTCCATCCTTGCCATATCCAGTCTTCCATTACAGTGCCTGGTTCAGTTGCAGTGCCACCTATTTCAAAAAATATCCCTAATGTCATTATGTTTTTATGATCTGATTTCAGATTAAAATCTGTTCCTAAAATTAAAGCATAAGTTAGTGCAATATCTGATAAGATCTGGCTGTATGCGCGGGAACCATCTTTATTACCGAAAGCAATTTCATAAGGAACAAGTCCCAAAGCTATACCTAAATATGGTTCAACAACCTCGGTAACCGGGTAAATAAATTTTGCTCCAATTCTTCCCATGGTTGCTTTGGAAATATAATAAATATCATTTGGTAAAGTAGGCGAGATATTATCCTCATGGTTAGGATCTGCATCCCAAACAGCGATACCTTCAAAATAACTACCTTTTTTCCCCATAAGTAGTCCTGATCTTAATATTGCGATATCCAAAAACAATCCTATTTTCTTTAAAGGACGGATACCTAGACTCATCCCGAAAAAGTAACCATCAAAATATTCACGATCAATATTAGGATCAACAAAACCCCAGAAACCTACACTTTGATTGTGTGTAGCATATAGATCTTTTGAAAATCCGCCTATAAATTTAATGTTTAACTTAAATTTTTCTTTTTTCTCGCTATCCTGGGGAGCTGAAAACAAATTGCTAATAAAAGCAAATACTATAAAAGAAATTATTTTTTTATCCATAATTTCCCCTCCTTTTGATTAAAAACTATGATACGGTTTTTTTAATATTTTTTCAAGTTACGTTTCAAGAAACTTGTTATTACTTTATTTTTAATTTTTTTATTACAGCTTTATCTAATCTCAAACAATATTGGACATTTTCAAGAAAAATTATGATTTCAAAAGTAATTTTTAATACCAATTTTAAGAAATTAATGAATATAACACTGATTCCATCTCGTAGATTAAATAGGTTCAAAAGATAAGAAAGTTGAAAAAGAAGGTGTTAAATATACATAATTAAAATTACATTTTTCCAACCTATCACATAAAAATGTTCAAATTTAAAAGAGATGCGGTTTTATTTTTAACTGGAACGTTTCTCTTAGGTTTCGGGCTTTCTGGTTTTAGATTACTTTTTAACCTTTACTTAAAAGAAATTGGATTTGGTGAAGGTAAAATAGGTTTTCTTCTTGCTTTAATGACATACTCAACAATGTGTATGATTTTCCCCGTTGCCTTTATTTCAAAAAAATTGAAAATTAAACCAATTTTTATAATAAGTCTTTTTCTTTCGATAGCTGGCTCTCTTGTTTCAATAATTACATACAAGTATTCACAAATTGCACTTGGTATGATTATACTGGGACTTTCATCTTCTTTTTTCTCAGTTATAAGCGGACCATTTATGATGCAGGTAAGTTCAACCTATGAAAGACCCCATCTTTTCAGTTTAAATTTTGCTGTTTCCCTTGCATCAGGAATACTTGGTAACATTCTTGCAGGAAATTTACCGGTAATTTTTTTAAAAAATAATATACCACTAATTTCTGGATTCAGATTTACAATAATAATTCATATATTGATTTCTCTTTTATCCTTGTTACCTTTTCTTTTAATAAAAGAAGAAAAACTATTTAATGATAATAATCTGAAAATTTTTGATATAAAAACTTCTAAAATCCTGATACTAACTCTTTCCATTCCCCATATACTTGTTGGATTTGGCGCAGGTTTAACTGTTCCTTTTTTGAACCTTTATTTTAGAGACAGATTTTTACTTGATTCTGCAAAAATAGGTTATCTCTTTTCTGTTTCACAGTTTATGATGATAATAGGAACTTTAAGTGCACCATTTTTCTCAAACATTTTAGGTAAAATAAAAACTGTTATTATCTCACAGATGTTTTCTGTTCCCTTTTTATTTATTTTAAGTATCACCTATAATTTGCCCCTTGCATCAATCTCTTTCCTTTTAAGGGCAACACTTATGAATATGGCTCAACCTCTTGTTATGAATTTTTCTCTTGAAATTGTTCACGAAATTGATAGGCCGCTTGTTTCAGGAATTTTGAATATGGCATGGCTTTCAGCATGGGGGATAAGTGCAAATTTAGGTGGAAAACTAATAGAATCACATGGCTATTTTATACCCTTTAATTTAACCCTTATCTTTTATGTGATTTCAAGTTTTTTATATTATTTATTTATCTTACCCATGGAAAAGGGAAAAAGAAATTAATCTATTTGAATTTTTTTCCCATCTGATCAGTTTTTTTTTATAATTAAAATGGTAAATTACATATTTTTTTATTGTTTTCCCTTTGCCTTTGATTGGTATTAATAATTTATTTCTCCGTTTTTAAGATAAGGAGGATACTTTCCTTCCTTTTTATTCAAAAAAATATGATAAATATCTGTTTCAAATCTTTTATCTTTTAAACAATAAGAAATTAACTTGAAAGATTTTTTTAGGTGTGATTTTATAGAAATCTTGAAATTCCAGTTTGTCTGTTAAATCCAGATAAATTCTGAATTTTTCACAATCAATTGTAAAATTTATTTCGCTGAATATGGATTTTTCATTTATTTCAAAATAAAGAGTGGATATCAAAGCTCCTGTATCCCTATCAAATATCGTTTTTATTTTATCAAATAAAAAAGCGGCTTTTAATAAATTGAGAGTGTCCGAGCAATAAATTTCTATGTCCTTTTCTTCTTTATAAGTAAAACTCCCCTTTAGAGTATCAATTTCATTGAATATTAAATTTTTTATGTCAAAGCATATTATTTTCTTTGTAAATTTCATAAATGGTTTTCCATTCTTAAAAACTTTAAACTCCTCTTTTATATAAAAAAAACAATGTATCATTCCTTCTTTTATAATAATTACTCACCTCTTCATTATATAGACTATCTTCTTCAATTTTTGTTTTTATAATATAGTTTGAAATATTTCTTTTTTCTATTTCATAAATTTTCATCTTGTATATATGAATACCATTAAAGTATTTTTCTGTTTTCAAAAGTATTAACCTTTTATTTTCCTTATCAACAAGAAGATTTTTAAATTCTATTGTATCTTCCACCCATAAATATCCTTTATCTTTTTCACATTTTAAAAATGCTTCTTTCACCTTGCCTGACTCACCTTTAAATATTTCAATTCTAACAATATAAAAATCTTTAAATTTAAAGGCAGTTATATATGTGCCCTTAATAAAAGTTGATGCTATAATTAAATATGATAAAAGCATTTTCAATAAAATTTTAAAGCCTGCATATTGTTTATTTTAAAAAATTCATAAATTCTTAAATTATAATTCCCTCTTGTATTTAGTTTCAGTAATTTAATTATTTTATAATTTTAAATTCTAAGAAAATACTGAAGATCTGTAACTATAATAAAAAAGGTTAGGTGTTAAAATTGGCAAGGATAAAGGAAAGGATTTCCCTTAAAGAATGTGAGGAAATTGTTAAAAAAATTGAGGAAGTTTTGAATAAAGAAAATATTAAATTTGGAGTTTATGGTTCTTATATAAGAAAGGAAGAAACTATCGGCGATATAGATCTTTTAATAAATGAAAAGGATTCTGAAAAAGTGAGAAAAATTTTAAAAAAATTTCCTTTTTATGATAGAATTGAAATATACTCCCTTCCTGAAGAATACAAGGATTCATGGGAAAGTTTTTCCCTTTATTTAATAGGTTCCGGTAAGTTCAATGTCTGGCTGAGGGGAATTGCCAAAAGGAGAGGATTTTTATTAAATCAATACGGCCTTTATAAAAGAGATACAGGGGAACAAGTCACAACAAAAGAAAAAGAAATTTTTGAGATTCTTGGAATAGAATTTATTCCCTATGAAAGAAGAAAAGAAATTTATAGAAATGAATGGAAAAATTATTTAAAAATAATAAAGTGACATAAATTTAAAATGGAAGGCCCGGGTGTGTATTTGATTAAAGAAAAGCTCTCTTTTTTAAAAGGAAAAATTCCTCTTGCTGTTAGTGGTAATACCAAGGAAAATAAAGAAATAATTGTAGGTAAAAAGTTATTGGATGTGAAATCATTCGGAAAAAATTTAATTTTTGAATTTGATTCTTTTTACTTATTAATACATTTTTTAATGTATGGTTCATTTAGAATAAATGAAAAAAGAAAGGATAAGGATGAAAGACTTTCAATCAAGTTTAAAGATACAGTGATTAATTTTTATAATACCTCTGTAAAAATAATAGATAAAAAAGATTTTGTTTACGATACAACAATAGATGTGATGAGCAAGAATTTTGATAAAATTAAGGCCAAGAAAAAAATTAAAAATTCAAATAGATTAATTTGTGATATACTTTTAGACCAGAATATATTCGCAGGTGTTGGAAATATAATAAAAAATGAAGCCCTTTTTAGAGCAGGAATCCATCCTTTAAGTATCGGTAAAAATATTGAAGAAAAATTTATTAATAAATTAATAGATAATGTTTTATTCTTTTCCCGTGTTTTCTATATTTTAAGAAAAAGAAAAAAAACTTTGAAAAATAAACTTTTAATCTATGGCAGAAAATTTTGCAAAATATGCAATAAAAAGGTAAAAGTTAAATATACAGGGGAATACGAAAGAAAAACCTACTATTGTGAAAATTGTCAGAAAATTTTTTAAACTTTTAAAGAATTAATTTGAAAAAATTTTTTAAAAAACTTAAAATTACAAATTGTGTTTAAATTTATAAAAATTTCAGTATTGATAAATCTAAAAAGGAGGCTGTCCTATGGAAGGTTTTATTATTGGTACATTTCTATATGTGCTCCTTGGCACTTCAATTATACCCCTAACTGATTATAGTTCAGGTGGTATAAATCTTAAAGTACCAAGGGGTTGGGTTGTGGATATTTTTCCTGAACAGGGGCAGATTGTTATTAAAAATTCTCCTTCCCTTGAAACTGCATCCATTACATTGATGACAGGTTATCTAACAGATCAGAATCTGGATGCAATTAATCTCTTAAATTCAACTCTTAATCAGTATGGAAATGTTAATATAGAGTCAAAAAAGGAAAGTAAGGAAATGGCCAGTGCCAGGGGTAAAATAGAGTATGGAGGAAATACCTATGATTTTTCCTGTTTTTATATAGTTGATTTTAAAAATAAAATTATATATTACGGAAATTTCATTGCTAATAAAAGTGAATTTGAAAAATCAGGCGGAGAATCTCTGCTGTATGAAGTTGCTAAAAGTCTAAATTTTGAGGGCTTTAGAGGTGAAAATCTTTTTGCCCTATCAAAAACGGAAAAAGAAACCTATAAACAGGAGGGAATAAAAAGTGAAGAAAAATATTCTCAATCACCTGTAACAGCGAGTTCTTCTGTCATCGGCAAATGGAAAGGTGGAGCATCATATATCAGGTTAGTTGAATCCGCTGAAGGTGCTTTATATAATCCATCAGGTCTTGGTTCAAGTGAGGCTGAAGGGAATGAATTTACCTTTAATCAAGACGGGACATATGAACATGTATTTTCAGGATGGGTGAATCCAATGTATTTGAAAAGAACAGAAACAGGGCACTATAAAATAAACGGAAATCAACTTATACTTTATCCTCAATTTGTTAAACAGGAACCTTACTGGGAAAAAGGAGTTGAGCCTCCTCCAAGTGGATGGCCACCCCGTATTTTTACTTTCATTGAAATAACACAGAATAAAATAGTAATAAGAGGTCCCTGTGATAATGTGAAAATTGATTGTGAATCAGGTAAGGAGGTTGATTTAGAACTTAAGAGAAAGTGATTTTATTCTCCTCTTAGAAAATTATCTGCCTTTTTAACATCTTCATAAGTATCAAGGTCAATCCAGAAGTAACCTGAAACAGGGAAAATATTAAGTTTTGCTCTTTTAATTATTTCACTTATTGTTATCTTTTCTTTTTCTTTCTCAAGTTCTATTGCAAATTTTAAAAAATTTTTGTCAATTATAATAAAACCTGTATCGTAAGCATTGAACCTTTCAATATTTTTACCTATTTCAATAACTTTCCCATTTTCATAATAAACCTTTGTAGCTTCATCTTTATCTATATATTTACCAATCTCATCCACTATAAGTCCTTCACCATTAATTGCCTCTTTTAAAAAGTCCTTTTCATATATATGATCCCCCATAAGAACTATAAATTTTTCTCCCTCCTCAACATAGTCCTTTAAAAGATAAAGGGAATAACCATTTTCTCTCTCAGGGTATTCATTTATAACAATTTTTGCTTTTATCCTGTTATTTTCCACAAAATCTTTTAATTTTTTTGAAAATTTTGGATTTACTACTATTAAAAATTCCTCAACAAACTCTTCAAGATTTTTTATATTTCTGAGTAATATTTCTTTTCCTTTAATTTTAAAAAGTGACTTTGGAATGTTATTGGAAATTGGTTTTAACCTTTCACCTGTTCCTGCTGAAAGAATAACTGCCTTTTTTAATTTTTCTTTTACTTTCATTTTTTTTCTCCTTATTTATTATTAATGATAACATATTTTTAGCCTCTTCCTTAAATTAAATCCCAAGAGAAGAAAAAGCAAAATTATTAAATTCCTTAAAAGAGAAATAAAGCCTGTTTTTGGCTCTCCTCCGAATATTTCAAAACATCCACATTCAAATACCTTTCCCTTTATAATTACATAAATTATTGCTAAGGTAAAAATAAAAATAAGAAAAATTAAGGAAAAATACGCACCCTCCCTTAAAAATCCACTAATTAAAAAAAATCCTGAAAAAATTTCAATAAAGGGTAAAGTTAAAGAGAATAAATTTATTATTTTTAAAGGTAATATACCGTATTTTGCAACTGTTAAAGAAAATTCAAAAATGTTAATTAATTTGGTATATCCTGAATAGATAAATAAAACTCCTAATATAACTTCAATCAAAAAGAGTATGGTTTTTTTGTTAAAAAATCTATTCAAGGGGATAACCCTTTTTATTCCATTCATAAAAGCCCCCTGTATAAATTGTGAGTTCCTTAAAACCCGCTTCTTTTAAAAGTTCAGCAAGTTTGAAGGAAAGTTCACAGAATCCCCCGTCACAGTATATAATTATTTTTTTGTTCATATCAAGAATTGAAATAAAATTTAATGGATCGGAATAAAACTCAGTGTAAGGTATATTTATTGCACCCTTTATATGCCCTTTTAGATACTCTTCCCTTTCTCTTGCATCAATAAGAAGTATATCATCTCTTCCGATTAACTTTAAAAGTTTTTCAGATTCAATAAATGAAATTTCAGGATACTTTTTTGAAAGAAGGAAAACTTCTGTATTTTCTGGAAAAAGAGGGATTTTTTTATAAAAGGCAAAAAGGATTCCAAAAGTAAATGAAATTAAAAAAATTAGAATAGATTGTAGTATAAATTTCATTTAAAAAAAGAAGTAAACTCTCCTTTTTATAAAAAATCTTGCAACAAAAAATCCAAAGAGAAAACCACCAATGTGAGCAAAAAAAGCAATATTTGTAAAGGAATAACCAAGAGATAAAAAACCATTAAAAAATTGTGTTATAATCCAGAAACCAAGAAATATGAAGGCAGGAATGGGAACTATATCCCAGAAGAAAAAGTATGTAACAAAAGTTAGCACTCTTGCAAATGGGAATAAGACAAAATAAAAACCCAAAACTCCTGAAATTGCTCCAGAAGCACCGATCATTGGGACTTTTAAACCTGGATTAAAAATTGTTTCAAGAACTATTCCTGCAATTCCAGCGGATATAAAAAATACCGGAAACCAGAAAAATCCAAGAACATCCTCCACATTGTCACCAAATATATGAAGGTAAAGCATATTGAAAAATAAATGAGCCCAACCTCCATGAAGGAAAATTGAAGTAATAAAAGTGGGAAGTCTTTTTAAAGGTTCTTTAAAAAACAAATAGGGAATAAATCCGTTTTCATAAATAAACATTTTCTGAGATTCATCGGGTAACATAAATTCATAAATAAATATTATTACACAGGTAATTATTATTGAATAAGTCCAAAAAGGAAATCTTCTTGAGGGTATATTATCTCTTAAAGGTAACATATTATTCTATAATCTTATAAATTAATGTCCTTTCAGCAGGTTTATCAAGACTATAATCAAGGGAACTTTTTAAAATTTTTTTTGCCTCTTCAATTTTTCTTTCATCATTACATCTTATCTCATATATTTTTTCCCCTTTTTTAACATAAGAGCCAACTTTTTTATGAAGTATAATTCCAGCAACAGGATCAATCTTATCTTCCTTTTTAAATCTTCCTGCACCTAAAATTCTTGCTGTCTCTCCAATAAGTCTTGCATCCATTCTTGTAATGTAACCTTCAATTTCAGATTCAACAAATTCAATACACTTTGCTTTTATAAAATCATCAATTCTTGAAAATTCAAGAAGTTCTGTGCTTCCCCCGTGCTCTTTGATCATTTCAAAAAATTTGTTTAATGCCTTTCCATTTTTTCTTACACTATCAACCATTTCTTTACCTGAATCAAGATTATCTACTTTTTTAGCCATTAAAAGTAAATGGGCACATAGATTTTTTACAACAATGTCTAAATCCCTTATTTCTGCACCGTTTAAATAAAATACAGTCTCCATAACTTCAAGGCGATTTCCAACCATAAAACCAAGGGGTTCATTCATATCAGTTATAAGGGCTTTTGCATTCACTCCCATTTTCCTTGATACACTTACAAGGGATTCAGCAAGATTTTTTGCATCATCAAATTTTCTCATAAAGGCTCCTGAGCCTGTTTTTACATCAAATATGATTCCCTCAAGATTCAGTGATAGTTTCTTTGATAGGATACTTGCTGTTATTAAAGGAATTGAAGGAACTGTTCCTGTTACATCCCTTATTGAGTAAATTATTCTATCGGCAGGAGCAATTTCCTCTGATTGACCTATTATTGAACAACCTACTTTTTTAACAATTCTTCTAAATTCTTCAACACTTAAATCTGTTTTGTAACCAGGAATTGATTCCATTTTATCAACCGTTCCTCCTGTATGACCCAGTGAACGACCAGAAATCATGGGTATATAAACATTTAAGGATGCCATTATAGGTGCAAGGATAAGTGAGACTTTGTCTCCTACTCCTCCTGTTGAATGTTTATCAAGAAGCGGGGATACACCAAGAATATCAATGGTTTTACCGGAATTTCTCATAGCCTCTGTTAGAAAATATGTTTCATCTTCATTTAACCCTTGGAAGTAAATAGCCATTAAAAGAGCTGAAATCTGGTAATCTGGAATTTCGCCTTTTACTGTTTTTTCAACAAAAAATTCAATTTCTTCTTTTGTTAAAATTCCACCATCCCTTTTTTTCTCTATTATACTTAAGATATTAAGTTCCATTTTTTTGAAAGTATTTTTAAGGAATTTAAAAGGTCTTCCTCTTTTAAAAGTAAAATTATTCCTGGTCTTGAAGAAAATATTGCATAAATGTGAATTTTATTTTTCTGTAATTCTCTCATTGATTCTTCAAGAATAAAGGGAGAGTTCCCTATTCCGTAACCAACAAGAGTTAATATTCCCATTTTTTTCATAACCTTTATCTTTAATGGATTATAAAGTTCTTTAAGTTCCTTGATAACTTCTTTATCTATTTTTTTAACTTCAACTGCAAAGGAAAGATCAACACCCCTTTCATCCCTTATTCCATGAATGAAAAATAAAACATTTATATTTTTTTCATTTAAATAGCTTGCTGCTTGTGGAATTCTGAAATTTTCCTTTGCCTTTTCGAGTAAAAGTAAAGATACTCCTTTTTTCATAACAATTGCCTTAACATAGGCGGTCTCAATTGCTTCATTTTTTATCATTGTATAATCCTCTCTGTTTAATTTTTTAACATAAAATTTTAAGTCATACTTCATACCCAATGCCACAGCCCTTGGATTTAAAACTTCTGCACCATACTCTGATAAAAATAACATTTCTTCAAAAGATAACTCCTTAATTTTCCTTGATTTCTTTATAATTTTCGGTGGTAAAGCATATATTCCGTCAACATCCTTATAAAATATAACATCTTTTGTTTTTAGAAACACTGCTAAACTTGCTGCTGTTAAATCAGAGCCTCCCCTTCCAAGTGTTGTAACTTCTTTTTCTATACTTACTCCCTGAAATCCAGCTATTATTGGAATTTCTCCTTTTTCCAGAGTTTCAAGAATTCTCTTTCCCCTTATTTCTATTATTTGTGCTGAACTGTGTTTTGTATCAGTTAAAATACCTGCCTGAGAACCAGTAAGAGATTTTGAATTTATATTTCTTTCCTTTAAAGCCATTGAAAAAAGAGACATTGAGATTCTTTCTCCTGCTGATAAAAGCATATCAAGTTCCCTTTTGTCAGGATTTTTTGATATTTTTTTTGAAAGCTCAATAAGTTTATCAGTTGTATCTCCCATTGCTGAAACCACAATAACAGGTTTAATTCCTTTTTTTATTTCCTTTTCTATTTCACCTGCTGCAAGTTTAATTCTCCTTGTATTTTTTAAAACTTCTCCGCCAAATTTATAAACTTTAATCAATTTTATAAAACTCCTTTAATCTTTTTAATGCTTCGTCCAGTTTGTCATCAGGAATTGTAACACTAAATCTTATAAAACCTTTCCCCTCTTTACCAAATCCTTCCCCAGGAACAACAAGAACTCTTTTATTTTTAAGAAATTCAATTGAGAAATCATAACTTGAGAATCCTTCAGGCTTTGCCCATATATAAAATGTTGATTGAGAATCAAAAAATTTCATTTTTATCTCATTAAGGGTATTTTTAAGTTTTCTCCTTCTTTCTTTATATTTTTCTCTTATGGGTTTATTTAATCTTTCAAAATTTAAAAGGGCATAACTAGCTGCCTTTTGTATTGCACCGAATTGACAGTTATCAATAACTGTTTTAAATTTTGCAAGATTTTGAATAATTCTTTCATCACCACATACAAAACCAATTCTCCATCCTGTCATGTTGAAAGTTTTTGATAGGGAATTAAACTCAACACAATTTTTTTTACCTACCTGTAAAAGGGATATTGGTTCTTTTTCTTCATAGATTTCAGCATAACAGAGGTCATTTACAAGACAGAAATCATATTTTTTAGATAGTTTAACTGCATCCTTAAATAATTCAATATTTGCTTCTGCACCTGTAGGATTGTTTGGATAATTTAAATACATTAATCTTGTTTTTTTAAGAATTTTACTATCTATACGGGAAAAATCAGGTAAAAAAGAATTTTTTTCTTTAAGAGGCATTTTGTAAACCCTTGCACCTGCCATTTTTGAAGCAAGTTCATAGGCAGGATACGCAGGGTCAGGTATAAGGGAAAAGCTTCCCTCTTCAAGTATAACAAAGGCAAGGTGGCTTAACCCTTCTTTTGAACCAATTAGAACAAGTATTTCTTCATCCTTTAATTCAACTTCAAATCTTTTTTTGTAATAGTTTTTTATGGCTTCTTTAAGAAATTTGTATCCCTGGTATGGTGGGTATCTGTGGAAAACTGGATTTCTGGCTTCTTTAATTAAAATTTCTATAATTTCATCAGGTGTGGGAATATCAGGATCACCAACTCCCATATCAATGAGATTTTCCTTGTATTTTTCCTTTAATCTATCAAGTTCCTCAAAAAAGTAGTGAGGGAATTTTTTTATTCTTTTAGAAAATTTCATAATTTATTTTAAGAATCAAAAGTTTTCTTTTTCCCTTATTTCAATTTTTTCAGGGAAATGAGGTTTAATTATGTCAAAGGCACTTTTCATATTTGATGCAATTTCAATAAAACCAAAGCTTCCTTTTAAAAAAATAAGTTCCCCTTTTTTAACTTCTGCATAGGTTCTCTTTGGTCCTTCTATTAAAAATTTTTTAGTCTTTAAAATGTAATTTTTTCCATTTTGAATCCATTCATTTTCAATATCTGTTAGTATGTTACCAAATCTATCTTTTAAAACCATGTGTCCCTTTATTATTTTTTCACCTTTTACAGGCTCTTCAATCTTTAGCAAAACAGGTTCTTTATATTCTTTTAAATTTCTTATAATAAAAGGGGAGAGGGTAATTTTTGAAACCCATATTGAAAAGTAATCTCTTGCATGAAAGGTAGGTGAAGCTTTTTCAGGAGGTGGTGGAAGTTCATAAACTTTGCCTCCTTTTTTAATAACTAAGGTAAAGATTCCATTGTCAGGTCCTACAAAAAATCTATTTTCAAATTCAACTAAAATTCCCTTTCTTTCTGTTCCAACAGTTGGGTCAACGACACATAGAAAACTGGTCCCTTCTGGATAATCTCTGTATAAATAGTAAATCCAGTACATTGCAGATAAAATATTATGTTCTTCCACTTCATGGAAAATATCAATAATCTGGACTTTTCCTTGGGTAATTGAGTGAATTTTTGCTTTAACAGAACCTATGTAAGGTGAATTGTAACCAAAATCAGTTATAATTGTAATTAATTTCATTTTGCTTGCTTTTTATATTTTTTTAAATTATAATTAAAAAGGAGGAAATTATGAAAAAATTTTTATTACTTTTAATTTTCCCCTTATCTCTTTTTTCCTCTGCAAATGATGCAGCTGTGGTTTTTTTAACTATTTTTCCAGGAGCAAGAGCAGTAGGTATGGGAGCTGCTTTTACTGCTGTTTCCGATGATGCAACTTGTACTTTTTATAATCCTGGGGGGCTCCCTTTTATTAAAAATTTTGAGGTTTCTCTCCAGCATTCAAACTGGTTAACTGGGTTATGGCCTGATATGTATTATGAATTTTTTGGTTTTGTAAAACCTATGGGAGAGATGGGTTCAGTTGGGGGAAATGTTATATATTTAACAACAGGAGAGACAGAGGCATATATTGAGGGAAGTGATGCTCCGATAGCCCGTTTTGTTAATTTTGATTTTGCTGTTACCTTAAATTATGGATATAAAGTTTTTGAAAATTTAGGGACAGGGATAGGAGCAAAGTTTATTTATTCCTTTCTTGCACCTGACTGGCTTGTTAAAAGAGTTTTTCCTGAATCAGGTGGAGGGGGTACAGGTATTACATATGCTTTTGATTTTGGACTTCTTTATAAATCAGTGATGTTGGAAGAAAGCTCTTTTTTGCCTTCTGTATCTATGGGACTTTCCCTTTTAAATTTTGGTCCCGGGATAAGGTATACAAGAAAGGGTGGTGGCGAGGATCCCCTTCCAAGGACTTTAAAGCTTGGTTTAGCACTCTCTCTTTATGAAAGTGAAGCAGTAAAACTTATTTTTGCTACTGATATTACAAAAATTCTTGTGAATTTGAAAGCTGATTGGGATGAAAAGGGTTTTAATTATGTATGGTGGGAAGCATGGAAACATGTGGGTCTTGAGTTTAACTATTATGACTTTGTTTTCCTGAGGATTGGATATTTCCATGATGCTGAAGGTGTAAGGAAAGGACCTATGTTTGGTGGTGGTGTAAAACTGGGTAAATTTTATTTTGATGTAGGTGTGGATTCACCCATTTATGATTTTGATACTGACAATTACAGGTTTTCTTTAAGATATATTTTTTAGTTCAAAAAGACTTGATTTTTAAAAATTTTTGTGTTATAATAAAATTACTTTTAAAAAATTAAAAAAATTTAAAAACTATGAAAGTGAGAAGTGCGGTAAGGAAAATTTGTGCAAAATGTAGAATTATACGCCGGAAAGGGCGTGTAATGGTTATTTGTGAAAATCCAAAACATAAACAGAGGCAGGGATAAATAATGGCAAGAATTGCAGGTGTTGATTTGCCGAAAAATAAAAAAATTGAGGTTGCTTTAACTTATATTTATGGGATTGGTCCATCGAACTCGAAGTGGATCCTGAGGGAGACTGGTATTGATCCTGATAAAAAAGTAAAGGATTTAACTCCTGAGGAGGTGGGAAAGTTACAGAGTGCAATTGAGGGATTAAAAGTTGAAGGTGCTTTGAGGATGGAAATTTCGAGAAATATAAAGAGGCTTATAGATATAGGTTCCTATCGTGGATTAAGGCATAAACTTGGTTTGCCTGTCAGGGGTCAAAGGACAAGACATAATGCGAGGACAAGAAAAGGTCCAAGGGGTAATATTTTCAGGAAATTAAAGAGAAGAGGTGAAAAATAATGGCTAAAAAGGGAAGAAAAAAAAAGAAGGAAAAGAAATTATTAAATTTTGCTATTGTTCATATACAATCAACTTTTAATAATACTATTATTACAGTTACTGATGAAAATGGAGATACTCTTTGCTGGGCTTCTTCTGGTTCTGTAGGATTTAAGGGAACAAGAAAAGGAACACCTTTTGCTGCTTCAAAAGCTGCTGAAGATGTTGCAAAGAAGGTAAAGGAATTTGGTATTCAGGAAGTTGAAGTAAGATTAAAAGGTCCAGGTCAAGGAAGAGAGGCTGCTTTGAGAACACTTCATGCTCAGGGATTAAAGATTGTTGCTATAAAAGATGTGACTCCAATTCCCCATAATGGAACAAGACCACCAAAAAGAAGGAGGGTATAAATGGCGAGAATAACAGGACCTAAATGCAGGATGTGTAGAAGGGAGGGAATGCAACTATTTTTGAAAGGTGAAAGATGTTTGACTGATAAGTGTCCGGTAAAAAGGAGACCTTATCCACCAGGTTTTCATGGACCAAGGAAAAAACCAAGGCTTTCAATTTATGGACTTCAGCTAAGGGAAAAGCAGAAGGCAAAGAGGATTTATGGTGTTCTTGAGAGACAGTTTAGAAGATATTTTGAAATTGCAAAAAAAATGACTGGAAATACTGGAGAAAATTTACTTTCCCTTCTTGAGAGAAGGCTTGATAATGTTATTTATAGGCTTGGATTAGCAATGTCAAGAGCTCAAGCTCGGCAGATTGTGAATCATGGTCATGTACTTGTTAATGGTAGAAAGATTGATATACCTTCCTATCTTGTTAAAGAAGGTGATGTAATTTCTATAAAGGATAAAATTAAAGATAATCCCTTTGTTAAATATTCTCTGCAGAGAAAGGATATAAGGGTTTTGCCTGAGTGGCTTTCATTTGATCCCAATAAACTTGAAGGTAGAGTTTTAAGACTTCCTGAGAAAAAGGATATAACTTACCCAATTCAGGAAAGTCTTATTGTTGAGCTTTATTCTAAATAAAGGTTCTATCCCTTTAATTTTAAAATTATGAAAAAATGTATAGGGTTAATTTAACAATACCCGAAAGTATAAAAATTTTAACTCTTGATGATAAAAAAGGAGTTTTTGAGATTTCTCCTCTTGAAAGGGGTTATGGAGTTACACTTGGAAATTCATTGAGGAGAGTTTTACTTTCAAGTATAAAAGGCTCGGCAATTTTTGCAGTTCACATTGATGGGGTTTTGCATGAATTTTCTACTATTGATGGAGTTATTGAGGATGTTCCTCATATTGTTTTGAATTTAAAAAAAGTAAGGGTAAAATTTGAGGGTGATCTTCCATATAAGTCCATGGTTTTATCAAAGCAGGGAAAAGGAGAAGTAAAAGCAGGTGATTTTAGATTACCACCTGAGATAAAAATACTTAACCCTGAAGTTCACATAGCTGAACTTTCTTCTGATAAATCTAAACTTGCAATTGAGGCATTTGTAACGAGTGGAAGAGGTTATTTGACTGTTGAGGAAATAAAGTACCTTATAAAAGCTGATAAGGGATTCCAACCTATATTACCCCATAATTCCTTTTTCATTGATGCTGATTTTTCACCAGTAAGGTTTGTAAATTTCTGGATAGAAAATATGAGAGTAGATTACAGGACTGATTTTGAAAAGTTATTTTTGGATATTGAAACTGACGGTTCAGTAACTCCCTATGATGCTTTAATTGAAGCTCAGGAAATTATGATTCAACATCTTTCAAGTTTAAAGAAAATTTATACAGAGAAAAAAGAAGTTAAAGAGAAAAAGGTAAAAGAAATATCAAAAAAGCATATGGAAATGCTCGACGAGAGTATTTCCTTTTTAGATTTATCTAAAAGGGTTTCAGAAGCACTTGAAGAGGAAGGAATTAAAACGCTTTATGATCTTGTTACTTTAAAGCCAGAGGATCTTTTGAAAATTAAAAATCTTGGTAAAAAGTCAATAGAAGAAATAGAGGAAAAACTTAAAAAATTTGATTTGTACCTGGGAATGGAGATTTCAAAACCAATAAAGAAATAGGAGGGAAATATGAGACATCTAAAAAAAGGGAGGAAGTTACAGAGAACTCATTCCCATAGAAAGGCACTTATAAGAAATCAGGCAATAAGTATGGTATTAAAAGGAAGGATTAAAAGCACTGTTCCTAAGCTGAAGGAAACAAGAAAATTTGTAGAAAAGCTTCTTAATATTGCGAAAAATGATACTCAGGCTACAAGGAGGCTTATATTTTCCTACTTAAATCACAAGGAAGCCTCAAGTAAAATTTTTGAAATAGCAAAGAATTTTAAGGATAGAAAGGGAGGCTTTACAAGAATTATAAAACTGGGATTTAGAAAGGGAGACAGTGCGGAAGAAGGTCTTTTAGAATTTGTTGAATAAATTTTTTAAATTTAAACCCCATTTTTTAATATTAGCAGGGTATTTATTAATAAGTTTATTTTTTTCCTTTGTTTTGCTTTTACCTTTTACCCATAAAGGCAATCTTGATTTTATTGATGCCCTTTTCACATCTACCTCTGCCCTTTGTGTAACAGGTCATATTGTTAAGGATACAGAAAAATTTTGGACTATATGGGGAAAATTTATTATTCTATTTCTCATACAGATAGGTGGGCTTGGTTATATGACGCTTCTTTCTTATTTTTTCCTTGTTTTAAAAGGTGGTGTTCCGATCTCTTTGAGGGTGATAACAAAGGAAACCCAGACTTTTTTGAGAGGCATTCCTGTGAGAGAACTAATATTAAAAGTTTTAATTTATACCCTTATAATTGAAATATCGGGTTCCTTTTTCCTTTTTTTATTTACAGATGGTAAAGATAGATTATTTCACAGTGTATTTCATAGTATTTCCGCTTTCTGTAATGCAGGTTTTTCCTCTTATTCAGAAAATTTAATGAAATACCAGAATTCTCCATTTTATCTGTTAACTATCTCTTTTCTTTTTATAATAGGTGGTATCGGTTTTTTTGTACTTGATGATATTTATAATTTCCTTAGAAAAAGAAAATCCGTATCCTATCACTCGAAAGTTGTTATTAAAACCACATTATTCCTTATTTTATTTTTTAGTATAATTTTTTTAATAATTGAGTGGAATAACTCTTTAAAGAATTTTAATGTTTTATTAAAAATTATAAATTCAATTTTTCATGTAACAACTCCAAGGACAGCAGGATTTAGTGCTTTGAATATTGCAAATTTTTCAATATCAACAATTTTAATTATAATTTTTTTAATGATAGTAGGTGGTTCCCCTGGTGGAACTGCAGGAGGAGTGAAAACTACCAATTTTGCAATTTTGGCGGCTTTTTTAAGGAGTATATTTAGAGGAGAAGAAGAAGTTTATTTATCAAAAAGGAGAATTGAAAATAATTTACTTATTGAGTCCTTAATGATATTTTCCCTTTATATTTTTATTGCAGGCCTTTGTCTTTTTCTAATTTTAATTGTAGAAGGAAATAGATTTGACTTTACAGGAATACTTTTTGAAGTTATTTCTGCTCTTTCAACTGTTGGTCTATCTTTGGGTTCCAAAATTTATCCGAATCTAAGCTTATCTACTGATTTTTCTCCTGTTTCAAAATTAGTAATAATTTTTCTTATGATTATTGGAAGAATAGGTGTATTCACTGTTTGGAGTATTCTTATTACAAGAAAAAAAACTTTGAAGAGTTATCCAAAAGGTGAACTTTTAATTGTTTGAGGGTTCAACCCCCTCTTTTTAAAGGAGGGTGTTTATGGATAGAATAATAATAGGTATTCCCTTATCGGAAAGAGAGGGTAATATTTATGAAAAAAGAGTGCCTCTTTCTCCTTCAGCCTGTAAAGAGTTAATTGATCTTGGAGCTGAAATTTACTTAGAGAGCAAAGCAGGAGAAGGTGCTGGTTTTACTGATGAAGAGTATAAGGAAAAAGGCGCCCAAATAGTATATTCAAAGGAAGAAGTTTTTTTAAGGTCTGATATTATCTTAGGAATAAACCAGCCTTTCGAAAGTGAACTTTCACTTTTGAAAGAAAACCATGTCATTTTTGGATTTTTGCATCTTGCTGTGAAACCAAAAAATATATATGATGCCTTTGTTGAAAAGAAGATTACATCTATTGGTTACGAAATAATTCAGGAAGAGGATGGAACTTTACCAATTTTAAGGGTTTCGAGTGAAATAGCCGGTAAACTCGCTCCCCAGATTGCAGGTAGATTGCTTGAAACAGAAAGGGGTGGGCTTGGAATTCTTTTAGGTGGTATTCCAGGGATACCTCCTGCTGATGTTGTTATAATAGGTTCCGGAACACTTGGAACTTATGCTGCAAGGTCTTTTCTTGGATTGGGAGCTTCGGTTTATATGCTTGATATTTCAAAAAATAAACTTGAAAAAGTTGATGAAATTTTCGGTGGAAGAGTAGTTACTGCTATTGCAACTTACGAAAATATTTCTAAATTTGTTAAATTTGCTGACGTTCTTATCTTAGCAATTCTTGTTCCAGGAGAGAAAACCCCGAAGATTGTTACAAGGGATATGGTTAAATCTATGAGAAGCGGTTCTGTTATAATTGATTTTTCTATAGACCAGGGAGGTGCATGTGAGACATCAAGACTTACACCAACAGAAAGTTTTGTTTACAAAGAATTCGGTGTGATTCATTTTTGTGTTCCTAATGTTCCTTCTTTTGTAGCAAGAACTGCTTCACATGCTCTTTCCAATGCTTTAATTCCATATTTAAAAGAAATTGTTAAAAATGGAATTGATTATATAAAAGAAAATAAAGCTCTATGGAATGGTTGTTATACTTTTAAGGGAAAATTTACAAGGAAACATCCGTGGAGTGAAGGTTATCCTGTTTTATAAAGGAGGGGATTTTTATGAGTTTTCTTAAAATGTATCATGAAAGGAAAAAAAGTCCAGAAGAAATTATATCACTTATAAAATCCGGAGACTCAGTATTTGTCTCCGGAAATGCAGCTACTCCCAGTTTTTTGCTTGATTTTCTTGCAAGAAGAAAAGATCTTGAAAATGTAAAAGTTTATCATGTATTACAGGCAGGTGAAGACCCTTTTAAAAAGCATGGAACTTATGAAAATTTTATACATAAATCTCTTTTTGTTGGGCCTGCTGATAGAGAATCTGTAAATGAAGGTAATGCTGAGTATATTCCCTGTCATTTGCATGAAATTCCTGTTTTGATAAGAGAAGGTAAGATTAAAATTGATGTTGCTATAATTCATACTTCTCCACCTGATGAGCACGGATTTTTGAGCCTCGGTGTTGAAGTTATTGCAACAAAGGCTGCTATACAGAGTGCTAAAAAGGTTTTAGCTCAGGTAAATAGGAGAATGCCCAGAACACTTGGAGATTGTTTTGTTCATATATCGAAGATAACAGCTCTTTGTGAAATTGATGAACCTTTATATACTCTTCCTAAAATAGAACCTACAGAAACAGAGGAAAAAATTGCAAGATATATTGTAGATTTAATTGATGATGGTGCCACTTTACAGGTTGGAATAGGTGGTATACCGAATGCAGTTTTGAAATTTATAAAAGGTAAAAAAGATCTTGGCATTCACACCGAGATGATTTCTGATGGAATAATGGAGAGGATTCTTGATGGAACCATTACAGGTGCGAGAAAGACTTTACATCCAGGGAAAGTTATCGGAACTTTTATATTTGGTTCTGAAGATCTTTATAACTTTTGCCATAATAATCCTATTTTTGAACTCCATCCCTGTGATTATGTTAATCATCCTTTTATTATTGCAAGAAATGATAATATGGTTGCTATCAATTCAGCAATTGAGATTGATTTGACGGGCCAGGTTTGTTCAGATTCCATTGGAACATACATTTATTCAGGTTTTGGTGGACAGGTGGATTTTATAAGGGGAGCAGGATGGAGTAAAAATGGAAAACCCATTATAGCAATTCCTTCAACAGCAAAAGGTGGAAAAGTATCAAAAATTGTATCCAAATTGAAGGAAGGTGCAGGAGTTGTAACAACAAGGGCTGATGTAAGGTATGTGGTAACAGAATACGGTATTGCTGAATTATGGGGAAAGTCTTTAAAAGAAAGGGCAAAGGCTTTAATAGAAATTGCTCACCCTGATTTTAGGGAACAGCTGGAAAGGGAAGCCTTTGAAAGAAAACTTTTAAAATAAAAGAGGGGAGATAGTTTTTAAACCACCTCCCCCCTATATTTTTTCAGAGTAAATCTAAAAAATTATTTAACAATGATTAAGGGTATAGAAACTTTTGTATTCTCAGTTTCAAGTTTTAGAAAGTATTTGCCATTTTTCAATGTGTTTCTTATGTTATAAGTGTAATTACCTTTATTAAGTTTTGAGTTAAGAATATTTTTTACAATTCTTCCATCAGGGGAATAGATATTCAGTTTAACATTTGAAGGGGATGGTATGTAGAAGAAAATTTTTAAATTATTTTTCCCAATACTCGGTATAAGTGTGGTTTCATTTTCTTCATTTATGATTTTTTCAGAAATTTTAACTCTTGTTTGAGCATCAAACCATATACTGTAAGTAAAACCTTCAAAACTTGTCCATACCACAACAGGCTCATTTGTGGAAGGGTTATAACTTACATAGGACCCAAAGTCATCACTTAAGTTGTCAGTACTATCATCGTTTATTATATTAAGATATGAACCAGTCCAGGATGAGGGGTCATTTATATTACCTATTTTAAGTCTTACTTCTTCATATGGGCCTGAAGGGATATTCTTTCTGAAAACAGCATAAAAGGCAGTGCTTGAATTATCAACATAAACATCAGGACTAAAATTAAGATCAGGCATTACCCATCCCTGAAAATTCCATGTATTCCCTCCATTTTTTGAATAGTAGTTGTAAAGATTTAGGTCTTGAAAATGAAGTATGCCTGTATCTGTTCTTGTAACTAAAATTACCCAGTTTGAATCAATATAGGATGCAGCTAAATCACACTCAAAATCATCGTAATGGTCATTGAAAGGAGTTATCCATAATGGATTAAATGGGTTGCTTGGGGTCCAGGAAGACCCATAGTCATCACTATAAACACCCCCGATAGTCTCATCATAAATATTGGGATACCCGTATGGATGTAAGGGTCCAATAATCCATAGTCTATGAGGGTCACCAAAAGAAATTTTAGAGTGATAATAATATATATTATCCCCGGAGGTTTTCATTACCTTAACAGGACCTAATTCCCAGTTTGAGACATTAAGTTCATTTGATCTTGCAAACATCACACTTGTTGAATCCGTTCCTACATAATAATATTCAACCCAGGTTGCATAGTTATATTCATATAAACCGTAATGAGGTGCATCTGTTTTGAAATCAAGATTCCAATATTGGACATTGTCATTAAATCCTCCTGTGGGAGAACCAAAGGATATAGGATTGAAAGAATTTCCTGGTAAAGCAGTGATAAACCATGTTCTATAGAGAGTATCGTTTTGGATTAAAATGTACCATAAAACAAGGGTATCATTAACTGCTAAGATGCCGGGTGAAGTGATGCTATACCCTGTTGAAAAAGTATTATCCCAATAAATATTCCATGTTTCTCCATTATCAGTGGATCTGTGAACTATAACACGGTAATTTGTCCCATCAAAAAATTTCGAAATTGTATAGAGTTCACCTGTTGAAAGGGAGGTTATTTTAACATCGTTTACTCCATTTCTTGGATCAATTCTCACATCATTTCCCCATCTCAGAATATTCTGGTTAAAGTTTGAATTTTCTTCCTTTAAATTTTTACCTGGTTCAGGGTTATCCCCACAGGTTATCGGGGAGTAGTTTTCCTTTCTATTCATCTTCCACCATTCATGTATATATTTCGATAACTCACCAGCGAGTTCTTTATTTCCAGATTCTCTTGCATTTATGAGTTCCCTCTCAGCACTTTCAGGGTTGAAGTTCTGTGGGAGTTTGATATTTTCTTTTTTTACAGGATTTTGTATTACAACTTCCCCTGTGATTTCTTTCTCCGTGAATCCCAGGAGAAATACTGCGAATAAGATCATTGGAATTAATTTATACATACTAAACTCCTTTATTTTATAGGGACTCGGACCCTCATCTCTAAGTACCCCCCCAACTAATTAGGAGCTTATAGAGATGGTTATTTTTAATTATATATTGATTTTTTAAAAATTACAAGTGATTTAAATCACATTTTTTAAAAATATTCTTTAAAGGCGAATATGCTAAAAATTCCTCCTGTGTGTAAAAAAAGTGGTTTATTATAATTTTTCCTTTCATTTAAAAATCCATAGAAGGCCTTTCCTGTATATACAGGGTCAAGAATTATTCCTTTTTTAGCCATTTTTTTAATTATTTCTATTTCTTCTTTATAGGGTATTCCATAACCTTCTCCTATGTAATTTTCATAAAAAACGAATTCTTCTTTGCTAAAATTAATATTCAATTTATATTTTTCTATGGCTCCTTTCAGTATTTTTTCAATTTTTTCTTCAAAATATTTTTTGTTTCTTGTAACAAGAACACCGCAAATTTTAGTATCAAGATTAAATATTTTTTTACCGAGAAATAAACCTGCGTATGTTCCACCTGAACCAACAGCACAGAAAATTGAATCAATTTTATTTTTCAATATAAATTCTTTCATTTCAGAGAATGCATCAACATATCCCCATAATCCGAGTTCATCGGAGCCACCCTCAGGGATTAAAAGCACTTTATTTTTCTTTTTCATTTCAGAATTTTTATATTCCTCCATTATTTTATCAATCTCCTCATATTCTCTTTCTTTTACAAAATGTATTTCAGCTCCAAAAAGGTGGTTTAAAAATAAATTTCCTTCATATGTTTTCGATTTTTCTCCCCTTAAAAATAAAACAGGTTCAAAATTTAATTTTCTCGCAAGATAAGCAGCTACTCTTGCATGATTTGATTGAATTGCTCCACATGTAACTATTTTTTTAACTTTTTCTTTTTTTGCCTTGTAAAAGAAGTACTCTAATTTTCTTATTTTATTTCCAGAACCTACAAGTTCTGTAAAGTCATCCCTTTTAATAAGAATTTCTTCTCCATCAAGGATAATTTTTTCAACTTTTGTTGGAAAAAAACCGAGTTTCAGTTTTTTAGGTTTCATATTTTAAAATAAGAAATTTTTAAACTTGTTTTCAAAATTGAACTTTAAAATACAAAAAGATTATAATAAATTTTATTTAATAAAAATAAAGGAGGAAAACTTATGGAAAAACCTGTAATTACAAGGATTTCGGGTGCTCTTGTAGTTGCTAAAAATATGCGTGGTGCAAGAATGAATGAAATTGTTAGAGTGGGAAACGAAGGTCTTGTAGGAGAAATTATAAGACTTAAAGAAGACCTTGCCTTTATTCAGGTTTATGAAGATACTTCAGGACTTTTTGTAGGTGAACCTGTTGAAAGAACTGGAGAATCCTTATCTGTAGAACTTGGTCCAGGTCTTTTAACCACAGCTTTTGATGGTGTTCAAAGACCTTTGCAGGTTCTAAGAGATAAGGTTGGAGATTTTATTAAAAGAGGTGTTGTGGCAAATGCTCTTGATAGGAATAAAAAATGGGATTTTGAGCCTTTATTGAAAAAGGGAGATGAAGTTTGGCCAGGAAGAATAATAGGAGAGGTACAGGAGACGCAGAGTATAAGACATAGAATTTTAGTTCCACCCAATGTCAAACCTTCAAGAATTAAGGAAATTAAAAGTGGTTCTTTTACAGTTGAAGATGTTGTATGTATTCTTGAAGATGGAACTGAATTAAAACTATATCACAGGTGGCCAGTCAGGGTTCCAAGACCTTTTAGAAAAAGAATGGGACCTGAGAAACCTTTAATAACAGGACAGAGGGTTCTTGACTTTTTCTTTCCTATTGCTCTTGGTGGGAATGCTGCAATACCTGGTGGTTTTGGAACTGGAAAAACTGTTACAGAGCAGACACTTGCAAAATGTTCTCTTGTTGAAGTTGTTATATATATTGGTTGTGGAGAAAGAGGTAATGAGATGACTGAAGTTCTTATTGAATTCCCTGAACTTGATGATCCCTTCCATAAGGGTGCTCCACTTATGGATAGAACTATTTTAGTTGTAAACACATCAAATATGCCAGTTGCAGCAAGAGAGGCATCAATTTATGTTGGAATAACCCTCGCTGAGTATTATAGAGACATGGGTTATAATGTTTTATTGCTTGCAGACTCAACTTCAAGATGGGCTGAGGCTTTAAGGGAAATATCTTCAAGACTTGAAGAAATGCCTGGAGAAGAAGGTTATCCCCCCTATCTTGCTGCAAAACTTGCTGCTTTTTATGAAAGAACAGGTAGGGTTATTCCTCTTGCAGGTGATGAATATGAAGGTTCTGTTACTGCTGTTGGTGCTGTATCCCCTCCTGGTGGAGATTTTTCTGAACCTGTTACCCAGAGCACATTGAGAGTTGTAGGTGCTTTGTGGGCACTTGATACTGCACTTGCATATAGAAGACATTATCCAGCTATAAACTGGTTAAGGTCATATACCCTTTATTTTGAACTAATGGAAAAATGGTTCAGGGAAAACGTTGCTCCTGATTTTCCTGAATTAAGAAGATGGGCAGGAGAAGTTTTACAGAAGAATGCTGAACTTGAAGAAATTGTCCAGCTTGTTGGTCCTGATGCTCTTGAAGATCATGAAAGGTTATTACTTGAAACTGGAAGAATAATAAGGGATGGATTCTTACAGCAGAGTGCCTTTGATGAAGTGGATTATACCTGTCCCCTTGAAAAACAGTATGGTATGATGAAAGTTATTCAGAAGTTCTATTTAACAGGTGAAAAGGCTTTGAAAGAAGAAATAGAAATTGAGAAAATTTTGAATCCTGAACTTATTGATAGGATTATAAGATTAAAGGAAAAACCATTGGAGGAATTTAAAACAGAAAAAGAGCTGGTTGAGAAAGAAATTGAAAATCTTCTGTTAAAAGAAAAAGTAGCCCTTTAGTTATCTTTATAAAGAACCCATTATTTAAGAAATTTTACTTGTTCTCATAGATGGTGGAGGGGATGGAATTATTAGAATGTTATCCCTTATTTCATAGTTTTCTTTTTTATCTTCCCAAACATTAGTTTCTTTTTCAATTTCCACAAATTTATCAATTATGCATTTTTTAACAATACTTTTTTTTCTTATTTTTACTCCATAATGAATTATTGAATCTTCAATAATAGCATTTTCTTCTATAATACAATTTCTACCAATTACTGAATTTATAACTTTTGCACCTTTAAATATTCTTGTTCCTTCTGCAATTATTGAATTATAAACTTCTGCATTTTTTTCTATAAAACAAGGTGGATCTTTAAAGCTTACAGTTCCTATTGTCCAGTGTGGATTCCATAAATTTAAAGGAGGAGGAATTTTTAATAAATCCATGTTTGCTTCATAATATTCCTTTATTGTTCCTACATCACGCCAGTAGTTAAATTCTTCACCTCTTATTTTGTTTTGTGAGAAATCATATATAAATACCCTTGAATTTTTGTAAACTTTAGGCAAAATATCTTTACCAAAATCATGAGAACTTTTTTCATCCCTTGAATCTTCAATTAAAATTTCTTCAAGAAATTCCCTTCTAAAAATATAATTACCCATAGATATAAATAATTTTTTATCTTTTAATTCAGGGGGTAAAGTTTTCGGCTTTTCCCAGAATCCACAAACTCTGTTTTCATTATCAGAGCATATTATTCCATAATGAGATATATCTTGAGTTGTGACAGGAATACCACATACTGTAAAATCTGCATCCTTTTCAAGGTGAAACCTTAACATTTGAGAAACATCCATTTTATAAACATGATCTGCTGCAAAAACAAGAACTATATCAGGGTCAAAGTTTGAAAGTAAATGAAAATTTTGATAAACAGCATCTGCTGTTCCTTTATACCACTCTTCACCCATCCACATTTGTGCAGGAGCAATTGTTATAAAGAAATTCCTTCTTCTTAAGGCACTTCCAAGCTGCCAACCCTGTTCAATATGTTCTGTTAAACTCTGTGCTTTATACTGTGTTAAAACATATATAGAAAGGAAACCTGAATTTGTTAAATTGGAGAGCACAAAATCAATAATCCTATATTTTCCACCAAAAGGAACTGCTGGCTTTGTTCTGAATTTTGTTAAAGGGTAAAGTCTTTCACCCTTTCCTCCTGCTAAAATAAGTGTGATTATTTTTAAATGATTAAACTCCCTCATATTTTATTCTTTCATATAATTTTATATACTCCTTCGCTGAATTTTCCCAGGAAAAGTCCTTTCTCATGCATTCCTCTATTAATTTATTCCATTTTTCTTTATCTTTAAAAACCGAAATAATTTTATCAAGTTTTTCAATAAATTTTTCCTTTTTATATTCATCAAATAAAAAACCATATCCTCCTTCTTCATAATCTTTGATTGAATCTTTTAGCCCCCCTGTTTTAAAACCAAAAGGAATTGTTCCAAATCTCATTGATATCATTTGTGTAAGACCACAGGGTTCAAATATAGATGGAATTAAGAAAAGATCTGAGCCTGCATAAATTTTTTTGGCAAGGATTAAATCAAATTTTGGTAAAAATCTGAACTTTTCTTTATACTTAACTTCAAATTCCTTTACTTTATCCTCATATCTCTTTTCTCCTGTTGCAAGTAAAATAAATTGGAGTTCTCTTTTAAAAAATTCATTGAAAGATTCAATAAGTAAATCTATTCCCTTTTGATATGTTAATCTTGATACCATTCCTATTAAAATTGAGTTATCATCTTTTAAATTAAATTCTTCCCTTAACTTTTTCTTATTTATTTCCTTTCCTTCCTTAAAATCTTTGATACTATAATTTTTATAAATATCCTTATCTTTTTCTGGGTTCCATTCCTCGTAATCTATACCGTTTAATATTCCATAAATTTTATTTTTCTTACTTTTTAAAATTTCATCAAGTCCGCATCCAAACTGAGGAGTTAATATTTCCTCAGAATAGCTTTTGCTTACTGTGTTTATATAATCAGAAAATAAAATTCCTGCTTTTAAGAAATTGATATTTCCGTTACTTTCTATTTCTTTTATTTCTTCATCAAATCCAATTTCCTTCAAAACTTTTTTCTCATAAATCCCCTGATAGGAAAGGTTATGAATTGTAAGCAAAATTTTTATTTCTTTAAAAAATTCATCTCTATTAAATTTTCTTTTTATATATAGAGGTATAAAAGAAGTGTGCCAGTCATTTATATGAATTATATCGGGTTTAAAGTTAATTTTTTTTAAAAATAAAAGGGATGCATAAGAAAATAGAGCGAATCTCTTATACTGTTTTTCATCTTCACCTGATGAGGGCACATAAATATAATCTCTTCCAAAATATTCCTCATATTTTAAAAGGTAAAAGGAAACATTTTTATAGGAAATATGAATCCATTCTGTTATTAAATTTTTATTATCAAATTCTACCTTCAGTTCTACTTTTTCCTTGATTTTAAAGTTTTTTTCTTTAATAAATTTTGAGTAATAAGGCGATAAAACTATTATGTTAATTCCTTTATTTTTTATAAAAATAGGAAGTGAACCTGCCACATCTGCAAGTCCACCAACTTTTGAAAAGGGATAAACTTCTGCAGAGAAATAGGCAATTTTCATTTTATAAAAATTTTTAATATTATATTTAACATTTTTCATTTTTTCAAACTTTTATTTGTTTTTGCTTTTTTTCTAATTTTATAATTACCATCCATGAAAGATATAAACCTTTCTATTCTCTGGCACCTTCATCAACCTTCATATTTTCTTCTTGAACCTGAAAGGGAATATTTTTTCTTTCCATGGGTATTTATTCATGCAATAAGGGAGTATTATGATATGGGGAGAATTTTAGTTGATACACCTCAAAATGTGAAGGTTACTTTTAACATAACCCCCACTCTCTGGTATCAGATAAAAAAATATTTAGAAAAAGATGTTTCCTGTTTATGGCTTAATATTTTTAAAAAGGACCCTTCTCAAATGGAAAATGATGAAAAAATTTTTGTTTTGAGGAATTTTTTTTCTCTAAATTACGAGAAACAGATTAAACCTTATGAGAGATTTAATTACCTTTTTATAAAAAGGGGGAACATTCTAGGACTTGAGAAAAAAATAAAATTTTTTTCAAATAATGAATTAAGGGATATAATGTTTTATTTTATATATTCAAGTATTTCTGAAATTAAAAAAGAGGAAAATAAAATTTTAAAGGAACTCGGAGAAAAAAAAGAAAATTATTCTGAAGAGGACAAAAAAGAAATTTTAAAAATATGCTTTGAAATAATTGAAGAACTTGTTAAAATTTATAAAGAACTTATTGAAAATAAAAAAGTTTTATTAACAACATCCCCCTTTTCACATCCAATTCTTCCCCTTATAATAGAAAGTAAGTCCTTTGAAATATCATCACCTCATATTAAAGAAAGAATGGTTGAATTTTCCCATACAGAGGATGCAGAAATGCATATAGATCTTGCTTTATCTTACATGAGAAAAGAATTCAATACAGAAATTAAAGGTATATGGCCTTCTGAAGGTAGTGTATCAGACAAAACCCTTGATTTATTTATTAGAAAAAAAATTCAATTTACAATGACTGATGAGGGTATTCTTGAAAGGAGTATAAATATACCTTTAAGAGAAAAGCCTTGGGAAATAAGAGATGAACTCTATAAACCTTACATTTACAGGGGGAAAGAAGGTGAAATTCTTTTATTTTTTAGAGATAGAGTTTTATCTGACAAGATAGGTTTTGTTTATAAAAATCTTAAGTCAGAGGAAGCAGTTTCAGATTTTGTTAATTACCTTGAAAATTTAAGAAGAAAAGGGAAGAATTTATGGGTAACAGTAATTCTTGACGGAGAAAATCCTTGGATTCATTATGAGAAAGGGGGGATTTTGTTTTTAAGAAAGTTTTATGAAACACTCTCCCAAAAAGATTTTATTGTTTTTTCAACTTTCGAGCAAGGTTTTGATTTTAAGGATAAGGGAGTTTTAGAGAGAATTCATCCAGGTTCATGGATAAGAAGTGATTTTACCACATGGATGGGGGATGATGAGAAAAATGAAGGTTGGACTATCTTAAAAAAAGTAAGAGAGGATATTGGAAGAGATTTTCTAAAAAATGAAAAATCTATGTATTCAATGCTTTTTGCAGAGGGTAGTGACTTTTTCTGGTGGCTTGGTTATGATAATCCTACATTTTATGCTCCAGAGTTTGATATTTTATTTAGAGAACATTTAAAAAATGTTTACAAAAATTTAGGTAAAAAATACCCTGATTTTCTTAATAATCCAATTAAAAAGGAAATTCATAAAAATTTCTTGAAGAATATTTCAGGATTTATATATCCTGTTATTGACGGTAAAATAACAAATTTTTATGAATGGGCAAATGCAGGTACTATTGACCTGGATATAGAACATAAATGTATTTTAAAGTTTCTTTACTTTGGATGGGATGAAGAGAAAAATTTCTGTTTAAGAATTGATGCAAAAAAGAATTTTAATGAAATTTTTGAGGAAGGTTATAAAATTTTGATTGCTATAAAGTCAGATAACTTTGAAAAAATTTTTAAATTTGAAAAAGATAATTTACCTTATGACCTTGAATTTAAGGCAGATAAAATTTTTGAATTAAGAATAAAAAATCTTTATAATAATATATATCTCTTTTTGGCTATTGAAAATAAAAATGTATGCAGACATCCTATATACGGTTACTATCTGATTGAAAAAAAAGAAGAAGATTATAATTTTGTTTAAAAAGGAGAAAATAATATGCCTGAATTAAGATATGACCCTATAAGATGGAGGTGGACCATAATTTCTCCTGAAAGAGGTTTAAGACCAAAAGATTTTCAAAGAGAAAAAGAAGAGATACCCCCAAAGGATACATGTCCTTTCTGTGAAGGAAATGAGGATAAAACCCCGAAGGAGGTTTTTTCTATAAGAAAAGAGGGAACACAAAGAGATAAACCAGGTTGGAAAGTGAGGGTTGTTCCTAATAAATTTCCAGCTTTAAGAATTGAGGGAGAACTAATGAGAAAGGGAGTTGGGCTTTTTGATCATGTTTCAGGAATAGGTGCCCATGAGGTAATCATTGAAACACCTAACCATGAAACTCAACTTCAAGATATGAATCATGATGATATAAAAAATGTGCTTATAGCCTTTAAAGAAAGATATATAGATTTAACAAAAGATATAAGATTCAGATACATTTTAATTTTTAAAAATTACGGAAAGGATGCTGGTGCTTCTTTATATCATTCTCATTCTCAACTTATTGCGACTCCTATAATTCCTCTTGCAGTGGTTGCAGAACTTGAGGCAGCAAAGGAACATTATAAAAGAAAGGAAAGATGTATATTCTGTGATTTAATTGACCAGGAAGTTTCTTTAGGTGAAAGAATTGTATACAAAACTGAAAAATTTTTAGTCTGGTGCCCTTATGCTTCTTCTTTTCCTTTTGAAACATGGATTTTCCCTTTAAAACACAGTCATGATTTTACTTTGATGGATAATGAAGAAATAAAAGATTTATCAATTGTTTTAAAAGATGTTCTTTTGAGAATTAAACTTCTTTTAAATGACCCCCCCTATAATTTTGTAATTCACACATCCCCTGTTATAAGACCAAGACCTGGAAGACCTTATTATTGGGAGACAATACATCTTGATTACCATTTTCATATTGAGATAATACCAAGAATAACTTATATTGCAGGTTTTGAGTGGGGTTCAGGTTTTTATATAAATCCAATATCTCCTGAGGAGGCGGCAAGGTATTTAAGGGAAGTAAAATAATCAATGTTTTCTCTTTTCACTGATTATGATATTTATTTATTTAAAAAAGGCTCACATTATAAACTTTATGAAAAACTTGGCTCACATGTTATAAAGGTAAATGGGAAATATATAACCTATTTTGCAGTATGGGCTCCTAATGCTGAAAAAGTTTATGTAGTAGGTGAATTCAATAATTGGGAACCAGAAAGAAATCCACTTTTTGTTAGATGGGATGGTTCTGGAATATGGGAGGGAATAGTTGAAAAAGATTTGAATGGATCCCTTTATAAATATTTTATTGTATCAAAGTTTAATAATTATTCAGCTTACAAACAGGACCCTTTTGCTTTTTGTTTTGAGGAACCACCGCGAACAGCTTCCATTGTATGGAGACTGGATTATAAATGGAATGATGAGGAATGGTTAAAGGAGAGAAAAAAAATAAATCATCATGAAGCCCCTATTTCGATATATGAGGTTCATCTTGGCTCATGGAAAAAAAAGAACGGTAAATTTTTTAATTACAGGGAAATAGCCCCTTTACTCTGTGAATATGTGAAAGAACTTGGATTTACCCATATTGAATTTTTACCTTTAATGGAACATCCTTTTTATGGATCATGGGGATATTTAGTAACAGGATATTTTGCTCCCACTTCAAGGTACGGAAAACCAGAAGATTTGATGTTTTTGATAGATTATTTACATAAGAATAAAATTGCAGTTTTTCTTGATTTTGTTCCCTCACATTTTTCAAAAGATGATTTTGCATTGTCTTTTTATGACGGAACTAATCTCTATGAGCATATGGATAGAAGAAAAGGATGGCATCCTGACTGGGATAGTTTGATTTTTAATTATGGAAGAAATGAAGTTAAGTCTTTTTTAATTTCAAGTGCCTGTTTCTGGCTTGATAAATACCATGCAGATGGTTTAAGGGTGGATGCAGTAGCTTCAATGCTTTATCTTGATTATTCAAGAAAAGAAGGTGAATGGATTCCAAATATTTATGGAGGTAGAGAAAATCTTGAAGCCATTGATTTTTTAAAAGAAATGAATTCTTACCTTTATAGAGAATTTGAGGGGATCCACACAGTCGCTGAAGAATCAACTTCCTGGCCTAAAGTTTCAAGAAGGGTTGACGAAGGAGGACTTGGTTTTGGAATGAAATGGAACATGGGATGGATGCATGATACTCTTTTTTATTTTTCAAAGGATCCAATTTATAGAAAATATCATCACGATAAAATAACTTTCAGTATATGGTATGCTTTTTCTGAAAATTTTATATTGCCTTTATCCCATGATGAAGTTGTCCATGGAAAGGGTTCACTTTTGAATAAGATGCCAGGTGATACTTGGCAAAAGTTTGCCAATTTAAGACTTTTGTATGGTTATATGTATGCTCATCCTGGAAAAAAACTTCTTTTTATGGGAAATGAAATCGGTGAGGATAGAGAATGGAATCATGATTCTGAAATTAATTTTTCTTTACTTAATAATCATTATAACAACTCTCTTTTTAATTTTGTTAAGAAGTTAAATGAAATTTATAAGAAAGAAAAATGTTTTCATGAAACTGATTTTTATTCAGAAGGTTTTGAATGGATTGATTTTAACGATAGAGAACAAAGCGTTATAAGTTTTATAAGAAAGGATAAAAAGGGTGATTTTATTCTTGTTGTATGTAATTTTACCCCTGTTGTTAGATATAATTACAGAATCGGAGTTCCTAAAAAGGGAAAATATTTTGAGATTCTAAACAGTGATGATACAAATTTTGGAGGAAGTGGTGTTAAAAATGGTGAAATTTATTCACAAGATATTCCCTTTCACGGAAGAAATTATTCAATAGAATTAACTTTACCTCCACTTGCTGTTTTATACTTAAAAAATGAATGAGAGGGGATGTGGTGTTTTACTTCCTATATTTTCATTACCTTCACCTTTTGGTATAGGAGATTTTGGTGGTTTTGCTTATAAATTTGTTGATATTTTAGCTGAAAATAAAATTAAATTCTGGCAGATTTTGCCTTTAAATCCAGTTGATAAATCTGGTCTTTTTTCTCCTTACATGAGTTATTCAGCCTTTGCTTACAATTTTTTATTTATTTCACCTTATTTTTTAATCAAGGAAGATTTATTAAGTAAAGACATACTGAAAAAAGTTCCTGACTTTAAGGAAAATGAAGTAGAATACGAAAGGATTTATGATTTTAAAAGAGTTATTTTAGATATTGCCTATTATAATTTCAAGAAAAAAAATGAAGAGGATAAATTTTTGAAATTTTGTAGAGAAAATGATTACTGGTTAAATTCTTATTCTTTATTTACTGTTTTAAAAAATGAATTTAAAACTATATGGAATGAGTGGGAAAGTAAAATAAGGGATAGGTCTCCTGAGGTGATTGGAAAACTGGAGAGGAAATATGAAAGGGAAATAGAAAAAGTAAAATTTGTTCAGTATATTTTTTATAAACAGTTTATAACTCTTAAAAGATATGCAAATAAAAGGGGAGTAAAAATAATAGGTGATATACCTATTTATGTCTCCTATGATAGTGCTGATGTCTGGGAGAATCCTCAAATTTTTAAACTTGATGAAAATAAAAAACCTCTTTATGTTTCAGGAGTTCCGCCTGATTATTTTTCTGAAAAAGGTCAATTATGGGGGAATCCAGTTTATGATTGGGATAAATTAAGGGAGAGAAATTTTGATTTCTGGGTTAAAAGGATTTTTCATAATTTAAAATTTTATGATTATATAAGAATAGACCACTTTAGAGGTTTTGTTGGTTATTATCAGATTCCTTATGGAAGTGAGGATGCAAGGATTGGTGAGTGGGTAAAGGCTCCTGCAAGAGAATTTTTTGATTTTATTTTTAAAAAATTTGGTAAGTTTAATTTAATTGCAGAAGATCTTGGTTTTATAACTGATGATGTTGTTGAGATTATGAAAATTTATGATATTCCTGGAATGAGGGTTTTTCAATTTGGTTTTGGAGATTTAAATTTAAATAATCCCCATTTACCCCATAATTATCCTGAAAAATCCTTTGGATACACCTCAACTCATGATACAAATACCTTAAAAGGTTGGTTTGAGAAGGAAATAAAAGATAATATAAAAAAATTTATTTTAGATTATCTTAATATTTCCTCAGAAGATGATATCTGGAACGGGATAATGAAAAAGATGCTTTTTTCAAGAGCAAGTGTTATAATAATTCCTGTTTATGATATTTTATTTCTTGGTGAAGAGGCAAGAATTAATAAACCGGGGACAAAAATTGGTAACTGGAAATGGAGAATGAGTTTAAAACTTTTTGAGGAATTGAAAGAAAAAATTAAAATTTTAAAAAAATTGATTGAAGCTTCAAATAGATAAAATTTATAATTCAAATTATGTCAAAAAATTTTATAGCAATCTCCCTTAATTTTTCTTCTCTATAATTATTTTTTACACTTTTTTTCATATTTTAATCTTAACGAATTTTTGCGCACCCTAAAGGGTGCGGCTACCATAAAATTATAGAATATGGGAATAAATGTTAAAGATTTTCAAAAAATGGTAGGAGCAGGCTTTAGCCTTCAGAATAAATCTCAAGATTTTATAATAAAATTAGGGTTATAAATGTTAAAAAAATTCAAAAAAATGTAGGCGCAGGCTTTAGCCTGCGAAATACAACCAGAGAATTAATTTAACGCACCCTGAAGGGTGCGGCTACCCTAAAATTATATAATATGGGAATAAATGTTAAAGATTTTCAAAAAAATGGTAGGTGCAGGCTTTAGCCTGCGAATTTTTACTATCTCATCGTGTTTTTTCTCTATTTCTTCCAAATTATAACATGTCAATTTAAATTCTTTCGGTATCATAAAATAATTTTAAATTATTTATCCTTATTCAATATAATTTAAAAATGGATAAGTGCATTCAATGTGAGAAAGGTGACATAATAAAAGAAAATACTAATTGTCCTTTCTGTGGAAAACCTGGTAAAAAGGTGAATCTAAAAACTTTAAAGTCCCTTTTGAAAGTCTCTTTGAGAAGAATATTTCCTTCAGAATCTTATTTTTTCTGTGAAACTGAAAATTGTCCTATCGTTTATTATAATTCTTCTGATGATGTATTTAAAACCGAAGATGTAAAAGTCCCTGTTTATCAAAAAGAGCCAGAAAACCCTTTTGTTCCTGTTTGTTACTGTTTTAATCATACTCTCGGTGAAATTCTTTCTATGGTAAAGGAAAAGAGAGAAAAAGAAATTATTGAGGATATAAATACAGGAATAAAGCTAAAACAGTGTGCTTGCGATTTAAGAAACCCGCAAGGTTCCTGTTGTCTCGGAAATATATATAAAATAATAAAAAAAGTTTAAAGAATTCATAGAGTATCCTTTTTCTATAAAGCCTCTATTATTACAAGTTTTGATATTTCTCTTTTGAAATAAGTGGGTTTAAATATTTTATAAAAGTTAAGTTTTAAATAGTATTTTAAATAAGGAAAGAGTATAAAGAATTTTTTATCAAAATTAAAAAAGGGAGTATCAGGGTTTTCCTTTATCACGATATATTTCTTATTTTGAAAGGAACCTGGATCCCAGTTTGAGAAATTATACTGTTTGTAAGGTTTATAAAAGTTAAAATCTGAATTTAAATCTATATTCTCAGGAATAAATAATTTGTTGTCAATACCAAAAGCAATTTTTGACATCCCGTTTAATTCGTAAGATCTGAACCATCTGTTAAAGGCTAATTTGTCCTTTAGTTCTGTTTTAACAACAAAAGTGTAATTATTTTTTATTGATTCGTTTTTTTTCATATTTTCTATAATACTTAGCTGGTAAAAAAAGTCAATATGGTATTTGAAATTTGCTATTAAATTTTCAATTAAGAAAGATGATAAAAAGAAATATAAAATAAAATTATTAAATTTCAATTTTAGGAATTTAGTTAAAAGAATTTTTGAGCCGAAATAAACTATAAAACTGAATCCAAGCGGAAGTAATAGCTGATGTCTTGAATCCCAGTCCCATAGAGAGGGAATTTTCTGGACTAATATATAAGGTAAAACACTAATTAAAAAAATTATGATGCCCATCAAAAATTTTAAATTTAATAACTTATCTTCATTATTTTCTGATTTTTCAAATTGTTCATCAAATAAAAAATAAAAAATTAAAATCAGGAAAATAGTAATATACCATAGGGAAAAAGAGTGACTAAAAGATAAGTCAAGAGGTTCAATTAAATTTGTAAAAAGAGAAATAAGAATATAAAAGGGAGTTCTTAAATTAATATTTATTGCATTATAACCTTCATATAAACCACTCGGTTTGAAATAAGTTAATCTAAGAAACCAATATATTAATGGTAAAATTAAAAAATCAATATTATTTTTTAAGAATTTCAAGAAGTTAAAAGTGAAGGAAGTTTTAGAGTTATAATTTAAATAGAATAAATAAGCTATTGGAAGAAGATAAAAAACAAGCAATGAGTTAGTTGTAAATGATATGAAAAAGAGTATTAGTATTATAATTCGTTTTAGAAAGGAGGGACTCTCGATATAAATGCTTAAAAGGAAAAAGGCAAAATAAAAGATTGGTAAATTAAAGACATATGTAAAATGCATCAGGGAAATTTTTGCAAAACAAAGGGGTGAAAGCATAAATAAAAGTGTTATTGAGAGTTTTTCATTTTCAGAAAGAAAGTTTAATTTTTTTAGAATTTCATATAAAAAAATTGTATTAAAGAAATATAAAAGGAAAACTAAAATCCGATAAATAAAAATTCCGGCTTTTAAAAGTATAAAATGTAAATAAGAAAAATATAGTGATAGGTAACCGGAATGATCTTTAAACATTTCATAAATTGTTTTAAAGTTCTGGTTGTATAATGCGTAATCATCCCAGTAAACACCATCATAGTTCAACAGGAATAAGAAATTTGTTAGAAAGTGGATAATAAATAATTTAAAGTATAGTTTTCTGTTCATTTTTAATTTTATTAAACTCTCAATTTTTCATACAAATTTTTTTTGATTTTAAAAAAAAATTATTTTATAATTAAAGGGGTTCAAATCCAACATTTAAATTTATAAAAAATAATGAAATTCCCATTTTTATCAATAATTGTTTTTTCACCATTTGTAGGAGCATTTTTAATGCTATTTATGAGGAGGAAACCCCTCCTCGTAAGAATTACAGCAAGTATTTTTTCAGGAATCTCCCTATTTTTCTCTATACTTTTGTTTTTTTTATATGATTTTAAAAAAGGGGGATTCCAGTTTATTGAACACATTCCTCTTGTTAAAACCCTTGGAATTTCTTATTATCTTGGTGCAGATGGAATTTCTCTTTCTCTATTACTTTTAACAGGCTTAATAATATTCACTGGAACTTTTGCTTCCTGGACAATCCCTTTTAGATCCCAGGAATTTTACATTCTCCTTTTTGTTCTTGTAACAGGAGTTTTTGGAGTATTTGCATCCCTTGATTTCTTTATATTCTTTCTTTTTTATGAAATTGCAGTTCTTCCAATGTATCTTTTAATAGGAATATGGGGATCAGGTGCAGATTTAAAACCAAAAATTCCACCCAATAACTTAATCCAGTATATAATGAGACCTATTGATACGGCGATGAGAAATGTTACACTTGGAACAAAGGAATATGCAGCAGCAAAGCTTACCCTATACTTGCTTCTTGGTTCTGCTTTTATTTTGGTTGGAATGCTTGTGCTTTATTTTCAGGGTGGAAATACATTTTCTTATACAGAATTAAGCACAAAATATTATCCTTTAGAATTACAGAGAATTCTATTTTTAACTTTTTATGTTGGTTTTGGTGTTCTTGCTGGTGTTTTTCCACTTCATACCTGGTCTCCTGATGGACATGCTGCTGCCCCAACTGCTGTTTCAATGCTTCATGCAGGAGTTTTGATGAAATTGGGAGCTTATGGTGCAATGAGATGGGGATGGGGACTTTTCCCTCAGGGTGCTTCTGATTTTTCCTTTCTTGTAGGATTAATTGCATGTATAAATATTGTTTACGGTGCTCTTTCAGCTATGAATCAATTTGATTTAAAATACATTGTAGCTTATTCCTCAGTTTCACATATGGGGTATGTTATGCTGGGTCTTGCAACTCTTCATGAATGGGGAGTAAATGGTGCTGTTTTTCAAATGTTTTCCCATGGTATAATGACAGGTCTTTTATTTGCTCTTGTTGGGCTTGTATATGAGAAATCTCATACAAGAGATATATTAAAAATGGGTGGATTTGGTAAAAAAATGCCGGGAATTGCAACTGCTTTTACAATTGCAGGATTAACATCTCTGGGTTTACCAGGACTTTCAGGATTTGTTGCCGAAGTTCTTGTTTTTATAGGAGCTGTAAAATCAGGACACTTTCCCTGGTTTTTGGCAGCAATAACAGGGACATTTATAACTGCTGTGTATGTTTTAAGATTTTTAAAAATTGTCTTTTATGGTCCCTTTGATGAAAAAGCATGGCATGATCTTTCTGATGCAAAGGGACCTGAGTGGGTAAGCCTCTATATACTTTCCTTTACACTTATAATTTTTGGAATGTTTCCTTTCCTCCTTGTTAAGTTTATTGATGCAAGTGTTATTGAATTTTTATCAAAATTTAACATAGGAGGGTAAAATGTTAAAAGTAGCTTTAATTGAATTTTATATTATTTTTCTGATGGTTTTAACTTTTGTTTTAGATTTTATTATTCCTGAAAAGGGAAAAGGTAAAATAATAGGTTACTTAAATTCTATTTTACTTCTTTTCGGACTCTTGCTGTTTATTTTCTTTAAAAATTTTGTTGGAAATTATTATGGAGATTTTTATTTTGATGAATTCTCCTATGCTTTTAAGCTTTTGTTCTTTTCTGCTGCATTTATTGGAATCCTCGGAAGCATTCATTATGTTGAAAATGAACTTCCAAAAAGGAAGGCTGAGTATTATTTACTTATTTTAACTTCAGTTCTTGGAATGAGTATCTTAGTTTCTTCCAAAAACTTTCTTTTATTTTTTGTTGCTTTTGAATTGATGAGTATTCCCCTTTATGTTTTATCTGCTATAAGGAAATATGATGAATTGGCACCAGAGGTTGGTCTTAAGTTTTTTCTTGTAGGTGCTTTTTCTGCTGCAATAATGTTTTTTGGGATCTCCTTTATCTATGGAGCTTCAGGTTTTCTTGAATTTATAAAAATTAAATCCTTTTTAAGCGATTTTACGCCACTTTTTGCTGCTGGAATAGTTTTCTTAATTGCAGGTTTGGGTTTTAAAATAGCAAGTTTCCCTTTCCACTCCTGGCTTCCAGATACATACCATGGAGCTCCTGAACCTTATGTTGCCTTTTTAGCAGTTGCCCCAAAAGCAGCTGGCTTTGCTGCTATTTTCAGAATTATTTTTGAAGTTTTACCTTCAGATAGAAGTGATATTTTACTTTTAATCATCCTTCTTTCCTTTTTCTCAATGTTTATTGGAAACCTTCTTGCTCTTCCACAAAAAAATCTTAAAAGGTTGCTTGCCTATTCAAGTATTGCCCATATAGGATATATACTTGTGGGAGTAGCCAGTGGAACAAAAGAAGGACTTGGTATGGTAATTTTTTATTTGTTTACCTATCTCTTTTCCAATATGGGAGCTTTTCTTTTTGTTGAAACTGTTAGAAATACAATTAATAAAACTGAAATTGAGAATCTTAAAGGTCTTTCCCAAAAAGCCCCTATACTATCCCTTTCAATGCTTATAATACTTCTATCTCTTGGTGGAATTCCACCAGTTGCAGGTTTCTGGGCAAAACTTTATGTGTTTCTTGCTGGTGTTCATGCTGGACTATGGTATCTTGCTTTATGGGGAGCAATACTCACAATTGTAGCTCTTTATTACTATCTTATGGTTGCAAAAAAACTTTATATTGAAGATTCGGATATAGAATTTAAAACGAATATGCCATTTAATCTTAAACTTTCAATGATAATATGTATTGCAGGTATTTTATTTTTTGGAGTTTTTCCGAAAATATTAGTTGATTTTTCAAACTGGGCTGTAACAAGTGTTGCTCCTTAATTTTTGCTTAAATTTTTAAAAATAAATTTAACTTAAGGAGGGAAAAAATGAAAGCCATTATTAAAACTAAAGAAGGAAGAGGTTTTGAGATAAAAGATGTTAAAGAACCTGTTCCTGGAAGAGATGAGGTTATATTAAAAGTAAAAAGATGCTCCATATGTGGAACAGATTTACATATATATAGATGGGATGAATGGATAAGTAAAAAATTTGAAATTCCCAAAATTATAGGTCATGAGGTAGCAGGTGAAATAGTTGAAATGGGAAAGGATGTAAAAAATTTTAAAATAGGGGATATAGTTTCGGTTGAATCTCACTTTGTTTGTAATAACTGTCCTGCATGCAAAAAGGGTAATTATAGGGTTTGTTATAACACAAAGATTCTCGGAGTAGATGTAGATGGTGCTTATGCTGAATATGTTAAAGTTCCTGCTTTTAATCTGTGGAAAAATGAAATTAATTTGCCCGAAGAAGTGCTTTCCTTGAAAGAACCCTTTGGTAATGCAGTGGATACAGTTTTGGCAGAGGATGTCTCAGGTAAAAGTCTTTTAATAACTGGTGCAGGGCCTCTGGGAATGATGGCTATACTTGTTGCAAAGCATTCAGGTGCCTATCCTGTATTTATCACAGAGGTAAAAGAATACAGAATAAAAAAAGCAAAAGAACTCGGTGCTGATTATGTTATAAATCCCTTAAAGGAAAATGTTTATGAAATTATTATGGAAAAAACAAAAGGTGAAGGTGTTGAAGTTCTCATAGAAATGTCAGGAAACCAGAAAGCTCTTGAAGAGGGGCTAAAGTGTCTTTCACCTTGTGGAAGAGCTTCTTTTCTTGGAATTTTTGAAGGAAAAGTAAATATAGATTTGAATAATTTAGTAATTCTAAAAAATATAAGAATTTACGGAATAACTGGAAGAGGTATTTTTTCTACATGGTATAAAATTGATAAACTTCTTGAATCAGGTCTTGACCTTAAAAAAGTTATAACCCATACCTTAAAAATGGAAGAAATAGATAAAGCCATGAAATTGATGGAGGAGGGTGAATGTGGAAAAATCTCCCTTTTACCTTTCAGTTAAAGGAAAAAATAAAATTTTTAGAAAATTTATTTCCTGATTATAAATATTCTCTTTTTTATTTTCTAACTATCATCTTAATAAAGATTTTTTTCTCTATTATTTTAGATACAAATAAATTTTTTTTGAAGAATCTGTACCATTTTTTTATATTTGTTATTTATTTTATATTTTTTTATTCTACGCTTTTAATTATTTATTTACTTTTTACTAAATTTTTAATAAACAGAAGACTTAAAAAAATTTTATCTTTTTATACCTCTTCTTTTTCTTTTGTTGTTTTTACTCCCTTTATAAATTTTTTATTCTCTTTTAGAAAAAGCTCTGATTTTGTTTATATAAGTTTTTCTTTAAAGGATCTGATTCATATACCCATAGGTATTAAGATAGAAATTATCATTATGGGCTTTATTACTTTTCTATATATTGTCTCTTTCAGTAAAAAATTTTATAAAATAATTTTTTTAACTATTTTGAATATTTTTTCTTATATATTTCTTTTAATTTTCCCTATTTTAATCTCTGGCAATAACAGGGATTTCTGGAAAGGTGGTGTTTTCCCTTTTGAACTTCAGAAAATTTCAATTTTATATGGAGTTCTTTTTGTTTTTCTTCTATTTTTATTTTTTCTAATTTTCAGAGAGTATAAGGAAAATATATTGAGAAAATTTATAAATTATGATTTTCTTTTTTTAAATTTGTTTTTACCCTTTATGGGTTTCTGGACATCTTATAAGATAATTTTTGAAGAACATGGAAAATTTTTTGATTTTCCTTTTAATAAATTTATTCCCCTTTTTATTTTAACTCCTGTGATATTTTATTCTTTAAGCAAATTTCTTTTTAGAAAAAATTTAGATTATGTCCCTTTTACATTATCAATTTCTCTTATTTTTTCCCTTTTATTATCATTTTATCACTTTTTTATTATCTTTATTCTTTTTTCAATTTATGTTTTAAATAGAACTTTTATCAAAACCCTTAAAATAAGACCCCTTGAGATATCAGTTGAATCTGCTGGTCTTTTTCTCTTTGGCTATACATCTTCCTCAGGTAAAGATTTTTTAAATTTTGTAGATAAATCTCTTTTTCTCTTTGTTTTTCTTTTTTTTCTTTTTTATGGAACTTCAAGATACTTTTTGATGAAAAGAAAAAAAGAATTGGGTTATCTTTTTTTTACAATTGGAATATTTTTACTTCCCTTTCTTGGATTTGTAAATATATTTTTTTATATTCTTTTAACTATAACCTTTGTTATTTTAGGTTTATTTTATTTTATAGGTGCTCCTTCCCTTAAAACTCTTGACCTTGTAACTTATTTTTTTCTTGCTGTTTTTCTTGTTTTTTATCTTATTTATTTTTGAACCAGTAAAAGAAAAGATTTTATAATTCAAAATGGCAACTTTACTTTTATTAACCGGTGGATTTATTTATCTATTTTTTTATTTTACCTATGGGAAAATACTCGAAAAGAAAGTGGTGAAAGCAGATCCAGAAAGCAAAACTCCTGCTATCAAACTGAGAGATGATGTAGATTATGTGCCTACTCCTAAACTTATTCTTTTTGGACATCACTTTGCTTCCATTGCAGGTGTTGGGCCTATTGTAGGACCTGCTATAGCTATGATATGGGGGTATGGTCTTCCTCTTTTATGGATTTGGATAGGTAATGTTTTTATTGGTAAAGTTCATGATTATCTTTCCCTTATGGCAAGTGTAAGATATGAGGGTAAATCAATTCAATGGATAGCTGGAAAACTTATGGGTGAAAGAACCCAGATTCTCTTTAATTTTTTTGTTCTTTTTGTTCTTATTTTAGTTCTTGCAGCTTTTTCTTCAATCATTTCAAATTTATTTACAAAACAGCCAGAGGTTGCAACTGCCTTTCTTTTATTTACTATACTTGCGGTGTTTTTGGGTTATCTTTTGAGAATTTTAAGGGGCAATTATGTTATTGTTACTATAGTAGGTCTTTTTTTAATGCCCTTTTTATTTTATATTTCCTTTCTTTTCCCACTCAATTTACCTTATAAAATGTGGTTAATTTTTCTTTCTCTTTATGTTATTTTTGCTTCCTCACTTCCTGTATGGGTTTTGCTTCAGCCAAGAGATTATATAAATGCCTGGTTTCTATGGATTGGTTTATTTATAGGTATGATTTCAGTTTTTTTGAGTTTCAAATCAATAAATTTTCCATTTTTTACAAGTTTTTCACCACCTGCTATAGAGGGAAGAAATTCTCCTTTCTGGCCCACAATTCCTTTAATTATTGCATGTGGTTCTTTATCAGGATTTCACTGTCTTGTTTGTTCAGGAACTTCAAGTAAACAGCTGGATAAAGAAACATCAGGTCTCTTTGTCGGTGCGGGTTCTATGTTTACAGAGGGAATGCTTGCAACTGTTGTTGTTCTTGTAATAGGTCTTTTTGGTTTAAATTTAATTGGTGAAATAAATGTTGGTAAGGATTATCTTTCAGAAATTGTTAAAATTGGTGGTCCAATAGGAATATTTGCAAAAAGTTACGCAAAAGCTGTTAATTCTTCTTTTAATTTTGTTTCTGAAAAAATTATACTTATTTTTGCATCTTTATGGGTTTCATCTTTTGCAACTACGACACTCGATACTTGTGGTAGAATTGCAAGGTATATTTTAAAGGAGCTTATGGAGCCTATAACACTTAAAAAAACTTTCTTTGCTAAATTACAAAATAAGTATCTCCTTTCCTCTATACCTGTTCTTTTAGGGTTTTTTCTTGCGATACAGGGTTCATGGTCTTTATTATGGCCATCCTTTGGTGGAGCAAACCAGCTTTTAGCTTCTGTAGCTCTTTTGACTATTTCTCTCTGGGTTATAAAAATTTTAAAAATAAAAGGCACTCTTAAATTATTAATTCTTGTGCCCTCCCTTTTTCTCTGGTTAACTGTAACTCTTGCTTTTCTATGGTATTTATTTTATGTTATTCCTTTTGTTTCTTCACATGTTATGAATTTATATCAAAAAATTCTTATTGCTATTATGATCTTAGTGATGCTTTATTTAAATTCAATTTTATTTATTAATTTTTATAAGTCTTTAAATGAAAAATCCTTTTAAAAAATTTTTGTTTTCTAAAATAAAAAAGGAGTTATACGAGAGAGAAAAAGTTTTTTTAATGATTACTTTTTCTCCGCTTCTTGGACTTTCACCTTTTCTACCCTTTTCCTTTTTTCTTGAAATTTATCCTTATCTTGTAGAGGAAATAAAAAATAAAAATTTTCTTTTTAATGATGACCCCTTTTCAGAAGTATTCGGATTTTTTGATATCTCATAAATTTTTTTTCTTTCTTGGAAAAGGTGGTTCAGGAAAAACAACTCTTTCAATACTCCTTTCAAAATTTTTTGGAAAGAATACTCTTCTTTTTTCTCTTGATCCTGCCCATAACATTTCAGATTATCTCGGTTTAAAAGAAAAAAAAGAATTTAAAGAGTTTAAAAATATTTTTATATATGAACCTGATATAGAAAGACTAATAGATAAAAAAGCATTTGAGGAATCAAGGAAAATTGAAAAATTTTCTCCTCTTTTTACTTTATTTGAAGATTCTTTAAAAGAAAATTTTAGATATTTACCAGGTATAGAAGAAGATTGTATGATTGACCTTATTATTAAGGGATTCTCTGATAATTACGATAGAGTAATTTTTGATATGCCTCCAACAGCTCTTTCCTTAAGAATAGTTTCTCTTATTCTTATGAGAAAAAAACTTCTAAGTTTTTTATTGCATCAGAGAAAAAAAATAATTGAATTGAGGAAAATTATGGGTGAAAAAATTGAAAAGGACCCAGTTTATGAAAAGATTAAAGAAAATTTAAACATATATAAGAAATTTTATCCTGAATTTAAGAGGAGTATTTTTTTCGTAGTTTATAATCCCTTTGAAGCATCAATTAAAGAGGGTGATAGAATAACTGATTTTTTAAAAAAGAATGGTTTAATGGTAAAAAAAATTATGAATAGGGTAAAAGAGGGAAGTTTTAAAGGTTTTGATATAATTATTCCTGAAATTGAAAATCCTTTAAATTTTTTTTAATAATTAATTATGAAATTTTTCTTTCTTTTCTTTTTAATGATTTTTTCCTGTTCACTGTGGAATTCTATAAGACCCAGAGTTCCACCTCCACGGATAATTGATGAAAAAGATGTTCCTGAGGAAATAAGGGTTTTAAAGAGAGAGAATCAAAAGTTTGTAATTTTTGAAGTTTATGCTCCTTCTGCAAGATATGTAACACTTGCAGGAGATTTTAATGCCTGGGGAGGAACTGCAAATGGTGTTTATAACCCGGATATTGATAGGATGAACGATGATGGTGTAAAGGGTGATAGAGTAAAAGGTGATGGTATATGGACTATAATAAAAGTTTTACCACCTGGTGTATATCAGTATAAATATGTAATTGATGGAGTGAACTGGATTCTTGATCCATCAAATCCTGAGAGGATTCAAAATGGTCCTTATGTTAATTCAATTTTAAGGGTAAAATGAAAAAGTTTTTTTTTATAATTTTATTAATTTTTTTATCCTGTAAAAAAAGAGAAAATCCTTATTTTAAATTGCCAGGTAATTACTATCTCTCCAATTACAGCAAAATGCAACTTGCAGGAGATTTTCAAGGATGGAATTTAGGTGACCCAAATTCCTTTATGGAACTTGTTTCTGACTATAGATGGGAAATAGTTAAAAAATTTAAATATAAAAAAAACATAATGTTTAAATTTGTTCCTGACCAGAAATGGGATCCTTCCTTTGGAACTTCCTGGGAAGATACTTTACTTTATGGAAAACTTGAGCTTGTTTCAGGTGAGGGAACACATATATCAGCAAGTTTACCTGAGGATGGCTTTTACAGATTTTTATTACTTGAGGATTCATTATTTTACAGAATTAAAAAAATAAGAGGTACAGGAACAATTAGGGGCAAGGTTAATTTTGAAGACATAATTAATGCTCCATATCCAGTTTCAAAAGTTTATCTTTACTATAAGAATTCTGATACCCTTTTAAGAAGTTTTACAACAGACTCCATGAATAATTCTTTTGAGTTTAATGATCTTATTGATGATTCTTTTAAAATAATTGCTATGTCAAATAATTATTCTCCTGATACTCTTTTTCTATTTTTAAATTACAGTGAAATAAAAAATATTAACTTTGTTTTGAAAAAGAGTACAGTAAGGAATCCAATAATCATTGATGGAATAAATGATTTTTTACCTCAGGATCTTAGAGGTCTTGATCCTGTTTATGATATTAATGAGCCAAATCTTGATTTAGACTCTTTATGGGCTTGTCATATTGATGATAAGTGGTTTATAGGCTTTAATGTTAATTCAGGACCTAATTACGGTCTTGCTTTTGGAATATATATTTTTACAAATTCAATTTCCCCATCAGGAGCTTTCTCTGACCCATGGAATAGAAGGGTTGCAGCAGGTGATTCTTTAAATCCCTTTTATCCAAAATATATACTTTATGTCTGGCATCCTGAAAATGATATTCTTCAAGAAGCGCAATTATGCAGATGGAAAGGTTCTTCCTGGCAATATTTAAATCTTCTGAATAAAGGTGGAGAGCAGGGTTACACCTCTCGTAATTTTTTAGAATTTTCAATACCTGATTCTCTTCTTTCAAATCCTGATTCTATTTTTATTGAAGTTTTTACAACAGGTGGAGAAAATACTCATGCCCAGGATAGTTCTCCAACTGACCCAAATGTTAATTTTCCTTCACCTGACTGGTCAAGTAAAATTACTTATTTATCGGCTTTTGTGAAAGTAAAAAAATTGTATTAAAAGCCTATGAGGCATTCAATAACAGTGGGTTTTGCCTTTGGTATGACCTCTGGAATAATAACAACAATGGGTCTTATGGTAGGACTTTTTTCAGGTACAAGTTCAAGGCTTGCTGTAATAGGAGGTATTCTTACAATTGCAATTGCAGATGCCTTTTCCGATGCTCTTGGAATTCATATTTCTGAGGAGTCAGAGAATGTTCATACAGGAAAAGAAATATGGGTTTCAACAATTTCAACCTTTTTAGCAAAATTTATATTTGCTTCTACTTTTATTTTGCCTGTTTTGTTTTTAAAATTAAATTTAGCAGTTATTGTTAATATTTTATGGGGATTCTTTGTTCTTACAGTTATAAGTTATATTCTTTCCAGAATTCAGTCTGAGAACCCCCTTAAAGTTGTATCTGAGCATTTAATTATAGGAACTTTAGTTGTTATCATTTCTCATTTTGTTGGTAAAGTAATTTCTCAGATATTTAATTAATGATAAATATTTTCATATTTTTTTTAACTGGTATAGTTATAGGTTTTTTATTAAAAAAAATTGCCTTTTTAAATAAATTCTCGGAAATTATTGTATATATTCTTATTGCAGTTTTTCTTTTTGTAATAGGTTATTCAGTTGGTTCTGATGAAAAAATCCTATCTAATTTGAATAAAAATTTTTATTATTCTTTAATTTTTTCTATTACAGGTATTTTAGGAAGTTCTTTATTTACATATTTTTTGTTAAAAAAGTGACATCAATTTTTTTCTTTTTTTTCTTCCTTTTCGGTATTTTAACAGGTAAATTTTTCTCATTTACTGAATTGCAAAAGTTTGACTATAAAACCTATGTTCTTTATATTCTTCTTTTTTTTGTTGGAATTCAAATTGGTAGTGAAAAAAGAGTTTCAGAAATTTTTAAAAATATAAATTTTAAATATCTGTTATTTCCCTTTATTTCACTTCTGGGGACAATCTTCTTTTCTTTTTTTGTTTTTTTAATATTTAGATTTCCAATAAAAGAGGGGATAACCATTGTGTCAGGAATGGGTTATTACAGTCTATCAAGTATTCTTGTTTCAGAAATAAAAGGTGAGTTTTTTGGGATTATAACATTAATGACTAACCTTTTAAGAGAAATTGAAACAATTATTTTTGCTCCTTTCCTTATAAGGATTTTTGGTAAAAGCTCTTTAATTGCATCAGGTGGTGCTACAACAGTTGATACCACTCTTCCTGTTATAATAAAGTGGGGTGGTAAAGAATATCTTTTGCTATCAATTATAAATGGTTTTTTACTTTCCTTATTTGTTCCAATTTTTATAATTTTTATTTTATCTATAAAATGAAATTTTTAAAAAATTACTTTTTTCATTTTTTTGTTTTTTTCCTTTTTCTTTTTTTAAAAATTTTTTTCAAAATAGATGGAGAGAGGGAATTTTTAAGTGTTTTACCCCCTTTTTTGGCAATTATACTTACTCTTATTTCAAGAAAACTTTTAATGAGTTTATTTTTATCAGTTATTATTGGTGGTATGCTTTTTAGAGATACGGAATTTTTTTTAATAAAATCTTTAAGTTTTATAACAAATTCTCTCTTTAATATTACAAATATTGAAATTCTCCTTTTTGTTGTTTTTATTATGTCAATGATCAGTGTTATAACAGCTTCAGGTGGATTTAGCTCTCTTGTTAATTATTTGATAAGATTTGCAAAGACAAAAAAAAGGGCTCAATTTATTACATTTCTTCTTGGACTTATTGTCTTTATTGATGATTATGCAAATACAATGGTTGTTGGAACTTCTGCAAGACCTATAACAGATAAATTTAAAATTTCAAGGGAAAAACTTGCTTTTTTAGTTGATGCCACATCTGCTCCTGTTGCAGGGATTGCCCTTATAAGCACATGGATTGGATATGAAGTGGGATTATTTTCTGAATTTGCAAAAAGTGTGGGAATTTTAAAGGACGGTTATTCAATATTTCTTGATGTATTTAAATATAGATTTTACTGTCTTTTCATGATAATTTTTATTTTAATTTTGACTTTAAAAGGGAAAGATTTCGGTCCAATGAAAAAAGCAGAGGAGAGGGCAGAAAAAGAAGGAAAACTTTTGAATGATGGAGCTGTTCCTCTTTCTTCTAAAGGTTTTGAAAGAATAAGGGAGGATGAAAGTGCAAGGTCTTCTTTAATGACCTTTATAATTCCTGTTTTCATTTTATTTTTAACCCTTCTTTCCGGGTTATGGCTTGATGGTAAAGGTTTATTTTATTTAAGGGAAAATATTTTTAATTTTTTTAATCCCTATGTATGGCTTAAAGTTATAACTAATGCAGAAAACAATATATTTGTTTTATTAGTTAGCTCTTTCTTTGGGTTAATAAGTGCTTTATTAATTTCAAAAATAAATAGTGGTTTGAGTTTTAAAAAAAATTTTTATTATTCAGTAAAGGGTGCTTTTTCTTCCTATTTACCCATTACAATTTTAGTTCTTGCCTGGTCTCTTAAAAATGTCTGTCTTGAATTAAAAACTGCAGAGTATCTCATAAATATTTTTAAAGGAATTATTTCTCCTAAAATTTTTCCTGCTCTTACATTTTTAGTTTCATGTCTTACTTCTTTTGCAACAGGAACAAGCTGGGGAACAATGGCAATAATTATTCCCATAGCAGGACCTGTTGCCTTTGCTCTTGATGGAAATGTCTATGGAATTACAACGATTATGACTCTTGCCTCTATCCTTGATGGTGCAATTTTTGGAGATCATTGTTCACCAATATCAGATACAACTATAATGAGTTCAATTTTTTCTTCCTGTGATCACATCGATCATGTTAGAACCCAATTGCCTTACAGTGTTTTTGTTGCATCTTTTGCCTTTATATTCGGTTATTTATTAACTCCCCTTGGAATATCTCCGATTTTAATATTTCTTTTAGTTTTTATCCTTTTTTTAATATTTTTTCTGTATATTTAAATTGCGACAATATAGAAAAAGATGTTTTTTTTGGAGTTAAAAAGGTTTACGGTATATTTATAGAAAAATTAAAATCAAGAAGATTTAAATATTTGAATTTTTCGTATCTTTTCTTTATAATTTAAATTATGAAAATAATAACTATTCCAAAGGTTTTAAGGGAGAAGCTTGGGGAAGATGGGGTTGATGCATTAATTGAGCTTTTAAATGCCTCTAATGAAAAACTGAAAATTGATTTAATTGAGCTACAGACTGAAAAATATGAAAGGAGATTAACTGAAGAGATTAATAAATTAAGAGCCGAAGATATCTCAAGACTTGATAAAAGGATAACTGAAGAGATTAACAAATTAAAATCTGAAGATATCGCAAGACTTGATAAAAGGATAACTGAAGAAAGTGCAAGACTTGATAAAAGGATAACTGAGGAAACTGCAAAAATTGATAAAAGAATTACTGAGGAGATTTCAAAATTAAGAGTTGAATTTAATGAAAAAATTTCAAAAACTTATGCGAACATAATAAAATGGATGTTTATATTCTGGGTAGGACAGATAGGTGTTATGACTATAATATTTTTTACCTTTCTAAAATTCATTAGATAATACTTTCAAAGTATAAAAATCTATTAAAGTTATTCATTAATTACCATTTTTGAAAATTTTTAACATTTATTCCCATATTCTATAATTTTATGGTAGCCGCACCCTTTAGGGTGCGCAAAAATTCCTTTAAGATTAAAATATGAAAAAAAGTGTAAAAAATAATTATAGAGGGGAAAAATTAATGGAGATTGCTATAAAATTTTTTGAAAAATAGGCAACAAAAGATGCTTTTGGAGTTAAAAAGGTTGCGGTATATTTATGAAAAAAGCAAAATCTAGAACATTTTGTAGTAAGCATTTCTTTTAATCTTATTGAGCCAGAAAAATTCAATATAAACCCATAAATCTTTAAATAATTTTTCTCCCTTCGATTATTTTTTAAAAATTTAAAAATATAATCTTTATAAGTCTAAAATGTTATGGTATTCTAAACTTTTATTTGATTTTTTTATAGATTTTTTTATAAATTTTAAGTAAAATTTAATTGTTAAATAAGGAGGTATAAATAATGTTGGTATTCATACTTATAAATTTGATAAATACCGGAATTAATTATAAGCCCTGGAAATTGTTTCCTCCTTCTGAAATTGAAGTAAAGGCAGGTTTTGATTCAATGAATGTCCGATTCATAGGCAACTGGCCATTTGGTCCTTCTTTTGCAGTTTCTTTTGATCCTTCAAGGAACCTTGTATTTTTGGGTTCAGGTGGTGGTGTATATATTTTAAATGTTTCAAATCCTTCTAATCCTCAAAAAGTTTCAGAAAAAATTTATACAAGGGGATTTGTTTGGGGACTTTTTTATGAACCAGTAAATAAGAGATTGTATATTGCAACAGAACAAGGTGGACTTGAAATATGGGATGTTACAGATGCGTCAAATCCAATCAAACTTGGTCATTATTTTACACCTAGCTATTCTTATGGTGTTTATGTTTCAGGCAATTACGCCTATGTTACTGATTATTATGCTGGTTTAAGGATAATAAATGTTTCAAATCCTTCTTCACCATATGAAGTAGGATATTATAATACACCTGGCTATCCATTAGGTGTTCATATTTCAGGCAATTACGCCTATGTTGCTGATGGAATTTCTGGTTTAAGGATAATAGATGTTTCAAATCCTTCTTCACCATATGAAGTAGGATATTATTATACACCTGGCTGGGCATGGGGTGTTTATGTTTCAGGCAATTACGCCTATGTTGCTGATGGAGGTTCTGGTTTAAGGATAATAGATGTTTCAAATTCTTCTTCACCATATGAAGTAGGATATTATGATACACCTGGAGCTGCACAGGGTGTTTATGTTTCAGACAATTATGCCTATGTTGCTGATGGGAATTCTGGTTTAAGGATAATAAATGTTTCAAATCCTTCTTCACCATATGAAGTAGGATATTATTATACACCTGACGATGCAATAGGTGTTTATGTTTCGAGCAATTATGCCTATGTTGCTGATGGGAGGGCTGGTTTAAGGATAATAAATGTTTCAAATCCTTTTTCACCATATGAAGTAGGATATTATGATACACCTGGAGCTGCATTAGGTGTTTATATTTCAAGCAATTATGCCTATGTTGCTGATTATTATGCTGGTTTAAGGATAATAGATATTTCAAATCCTTCTTCACCATATGAAGTAGGATATTATTATACACCTGACGATGCAATAGGTGTTTATGTTTCGGGCAATTATGCCTATGTTGCTGATAAGGGTTCTGGTTTAAGGATAATAGATGTTTCAAATTCTTTTTCACCATATGAAGTAGGATATTATGATACACCTGGAGCTGCATTAGGTGTTTATGTTTCGAGCAATTATGCCTATGTTGCTGATGAGAGGGCTGGTTTAAGGATAATAGATATTTCAAATCCTTCTTCACCATATGAAGTAGGATATTATGATACACCTGGCTATGCACAGGGTGTTTATGTTTCGAGCAATTATGCCTATGTTGCTGATGGAGGTTCTGGTTTAAGGATAATAGATATTTCAAATCCTTCTTCACCATATGAAGTAGGATATTATGATACACCTGGCTATGCACAGGGTGTTTATGTTTCAGACAATTATGCCTATGTTGCTGATGGGAATTCTGGTTTAAGGATAATAAATGTTTCAAATCCTTCTTCACCATATGAAGTAGGATACTATCAGACACCTGAATGGGCAGAAGGTGTTTATGTTTCAGAAAATTACGCCTATGTAGCTGATTATTATGCTGGTTTACAGATTTACAAGTTTTATGGATATGGAATAGAGGAAAACGATTTTTCAAAAGAAGAATTCAGGTTATTAGGTAATGTTGTTAAAAATGAGATAAAGATTGAATCAAATCATTTGATTAAAGATAAAATAAGTCAATTTGAACTTTATAATGTTCTTGGTGAGAAAGTTAGAACTTATAGAGTGAGCAAATCAAATTCAAGAATTTCATTATCCATTGATGGAATTTGCTCTGGCATTTACTTTTTAAAATATAACAAAGAGAATAAACCTTTTAAAGTTATAATCACAAGGTAAACTGGAAAATAAATTAAAATTAGGAGAAAGAAAAAGGAAGGGTATTCTAATAAAATTGGTATTTAATGCATTTTTTCTTTATAATTTTATACTATGGAAATATTTGGAATAGGACTGACCCTTCTTGCAGGAGTTTTAACTTATCTTGCATGGAGTAATGGCAGATGGATGAAGGAAATGATAAGTAAACAAAATGAAATGCTAAATAAACAGAATGAAATTTTAAATAAACATACTGAAATGCTAAACAAACAGACTGAAATATTAAACAAGCAAACAGAAACATTAAATAAGCAATCAGAAATATTAAACAAGCAAACAGAAACATTAAATAAGCAATCAGAAATGCTAAATAAGCAAACTGAAATGCTAAATAAGCAATCAGAAATGCTAAATAAGCAAACTGAAATGCTAAATAAACAAACTGAAATGTTAAATAAGCAAACAGAAATGTTAAATAAGATGGCAGAAATGTTAAATAAGCAATCAGAAACGATAAATAGGCACACAGAAATTCTAAATAAGCAATCAGAGATTTTAGAAAAAATAAGTGAGATGCTTTATAAAATGGATGAGACTTTAAGAGTTATGGAAAAGAATGCAGAGGAAAGACATAGAGAAGTATTGGAAATTATAAGACATTTAAGATAGTTCAATTAATTAAGATCTTTTAATAACTTATGATAGAATTATTTCAGGTTTTATTTACCTCATCAAACATCCTTTCTGTCTCCCAGTAATTTTCTTTGCTCTTTTATTCTCATTTTGTATGAGTTTATTTGTAAAATAAGATAGGGGTTGGATTAAAGCAAGAATTCCTAAAATAAGTGCAAAGGATATTCACTATTGTTAAATTTTAATTTTAAAATAAAGATTTATTTAGGGTTAAAAATATTTTATATTACAGAACAATTTTTGTAAGAAATCACCTATGGGCAAAGGGTGAGAGAAGATAAATAAAATACTTTATCTTTTAAGAATGCTATTTTTTTATCAATTTCCTTATATGTTCCTCTGGTACTAAACTTCTTCTTTCAGGTTGAAAATTTTATTTATTTTTATTATAATTAAAAATTAAAGGAGGAAGAAAAATGGCAATGCAATGTGAAATCTGTGGAAAAAAAACAATTATTGGAAGACAAATTTCCCATTCTCACAGGGTCACACCAAGAAAATTTAAGGTTAATTTACACACAAGAAGGGCAAAAATAAACGGAAAAATTAAAAAAGTTAGAGTATGCACAAAGTGTTTAAGAAAACTTGAGGTAGTTTGATTTTTGAAGTATATAATCCATTTAATTAAAAAAGATATCTTACTTGAATTTAGAACAAAAGAAATAATTATACCTTACCTTCTTTTCTCCTTTTTATTACTTTTTCTTTTGAGTTTTGGAATTGAAAGAATTGAAGATTTAAAGCTTTTTTCCTTTTTCTACTTTTTATCCTTTATTTTTGCAGGAATGATTGGATTTGAAAGAATAAGTTCAATGGAATTTGAAACTGGTGGAATATACTCTCTTTTAACATTTCCTATTCCGAGAAATTATATCTTCATTTCAAAAACCCTTTCCATGTTTCTATTTCAGCTAATTTCAGGTTTTATTTTAATGGTAATTTTCTCAATTTTCCTTAATGTTGATTTTCCCCCCTTTTTACCCTTTTTTATAATTCTAATTTTATTTTCCTTTGGGTTTTCAATTCTGGGGACACTTTTATCCTTTCTCACTTTCTCATCAAAAGCAAGGGAATTTTTATTACCTATAATTTTATTACCCCTATTTGTTCCTCCTTTCATCTCAGTCACAAAAAGTTTAACTCTTTTGCTTGAAGAGAAAATTTTTAATTTAAACTATGTTTTCTTTCTTTTTTTCTTTGATGTTCTTTATTTCTTTATATCTGATTTACTTTTTGAATATGTTTTAATGGAATGAAAATTAAAAAGGGAATAAAAAGTATGACAGGTGTAAGCACGAAATCGGGAAGAGAAGGTAATATTTTCTGTAAACTTGAAATTATATCTTTAAATTCATTAGGTTCTGAGTTTAAAGTTATTTTACAGCCAGAAATCCCTGGAATAGAAGCAAAGGTAAGAAATTTTCTTGAAAAAAATTTAAAGGATGGAAAATTCATAGTTAAAATTAATTTTCCCGAAACAGGATTGAGATTCAAAATTAATGAAAATTTAATTAAAGATATAAAACTTAAAAGTAAAAAGAATTTACTATTTACCATTGACCCATTCAAAATTCCTGGTCTTGTTAAATTTATTTATCCTGAAAAAAGAATATGGATACTTTTAAAAAGACTTTTAAAAAAAGCCCTAATAGAACTTGAAGAAAAAAGATTAAAGGAGGGAGAAGAAATAAAAAAAGCAATTGAAAGGGAAATAAAAAAAATTGGGTTTAATTTAGAAAAGATGAATGGTGAGAAAATAAATGAGGAAATTGTTAGAATAGGCTCTCATATAAAAAGTATTATGAGAATTTTAAAAAATAAAGATGGACCATGGGGTAAAAAACTGGATTTTTATGGACAGGAAATTTTAAAAGAAGCAAATACAATTTCTCAGAAAACGGAAGATTTAAAGGTAATAAACTCTGCAATAAAAATAAAGGAAAGTGCTCTTAACATAAGGGAACTTGCAAGAAATCTTGTTTGAAAATACCTCCTTTTATTCTTACCTTGTTAAACTCATTGGTTCTAAGGAAACAAAGGAATTTTTTGAATCTGTTAAGGATGAATTCCCTAAAACTTTAAGAGTTAATATTTTAAAAACTGATAAAAATTTTTTGAAGGAAAGATTAATAAAGAAAGGCTTTATATTAAAAGAAAACCCTCTTTATGAAAATTCCTTTGAAGTTATTTATGAACCATACGAAATAGGTAAAACACTTGAACACTACGCAGGTCTTTTTTACATACAGGAAAAATCTTCTCTTTTACCTGTAAAGATTCTAAAACCTGAAAAAGGTCAATTTATACTTGATATTGCTTCTGCTCCTGGTTCTAAGGCAACTCAGATTGGTGAAATTATGGAAAATAAAGGTGTTCTTGTTTGTAATGATATTCATTTACCAAGAATAAAAGCTTTAACCCATAACATTGATAGAATTGGTCTTATTAATACTGCCATAACTATGATGGATGGAGTCCAATTTGGAAAATTTTATTTTGAAAGTTTTGATAAAATTCTCGTTGATGCTCCCTGTTCAAGTATGGGAACTCTCCATAAAGCAAAGGAGGTTCTTTCCTGGTGGAATGAAAGGGAGGTTAATTTTTATAAAATTATTCAAAAAAAACTTCTTGTTTCAGCAATAAAGGCTTTAAAGGTAGGAGGTGAAATTGTTTATTCAACCTGCACCTTAACAGTTGAAGAAAATGAAGAACTTATTGATGAGATTTTAAAAAGTTACCCAGTAGAAGTGATGAAAATTGATAAACTTAACATAAATGAGGAAAGGGGTATAACTGAATATAGGGATAAAAAGTTTTCAAAAGAAATTGAAAAAGCTATCAGGATATGGCCTCATAAATCAAAAATGGAGGGTTTTTTTATTGTTAAAATGAAGAAAATAGATAAACTAAAAAAAGAAAAGGATTATGTTTTAAAAAAAGAGTATAGAAAACTTTTAAAAAGGGATAATTCTGAGGTTAGAAGGTTTTTAAAATTTCTTAAAGAATATTTTGGAATAGATGAATCTTATTTTGATGATAAAATTTTTAAATTAAAGAATGATATATGGCTTTTATCAGAAGATTTTGAAAAATTTGAAATTCCTCATTCTTTCAGGGAGGGTATGCGTATAGCAAGATTGCATAATAATGAATACAAACTGACAACAAATTTTGTTCAGCTTGTTTTTCCATTTATTAAGAAAAATATTTATGAAATTAAAAATTCTGAAGATGCGATAAAAATTTTAAAGGGTTTTGATATTGAAATTTCAGATAAAGAAAGGGATGGTTTTAAAGTTCTTGTTTATGATGGAATATGCCTTGGAATTGGTATTAAAAGGGAAAACAAAATAAAAAGCCAGATACCAAAGAGTAGAAGGTTTGAAGAAATAGTATTATAAATTTTCCTTACAGTTTATCTTTTTAGGTTTTGTGGAAATTTTAGTATAAAACACTTATTTTAATCTTGAAATCAATTCCACTTTTACCTTTAATATTCAGAAAATAAATTCCGCTTGGTATTCTGTAATTTGAAAGGTCAAAAACTAAGGAGTGGTTTCCTTTTGAAAATCTATTTTCAAGAATCTTTTTAACATTTCTACCAGAGGGGTCTTTAAGATAGAGTTCTATTTCGTCCTCTTCTTCAAGGTATAGATTTAACTTAAGTTTTGAACCGGAAATTTGTGAAAAAGCTTTGATTTCACTTGTTAAGTAATCATACTTTATTGAAACTGGACCAAACCACTGATTTCCGCTTCCTGAAATTACCATCACTTTATATTCATAAGTATTCCCGATTTTTACATTCCTATCAACAAATCTGTAGGGTGCTAAAGGGTTTTCTTCTTTTAAAATAAGGGAGAAGTTTTTCTCTTTTTCTTCCTTTTTAAAGATCAAAATTTCTGAAATTTTTTCAAAGAAGTTAAGATTTAAAAGAATCCCTTCTTTTAAAGAAGAGAGAATAAGAAAACTTTCAGTAGTTCCAAGTTTTGAAATTTGGTCAAAATTACCTGTGACAACAATTGCAAAAGGATATTTTATTCCTGCAGGCTTGGGCTGAGGTATATTAGCACCTTTAACTATTATTTTCCATTCCCCTGTTGAAGGGTTCTGTAATTTGAAGAGTTCCCAGGTATTAAGTGCATCAAAAGAGCCAGTATTTGGAACAGACCATCCATTGGATGTAACATTCCCCTTATATGTGTTTCCGGAAGGATCAACCACCTTTAAATTTAGGTTATTAACTATAACTGGATATGTATTTGCTGTCCCCACATAATCAATCCATGAAAGAATAATTATTAATGGTATAGAGCTTCCAAGAACATTTATTGTGTAAACAATTGAATCACCAGTATTAAACTGATTATCTCCGTATGGTAAGTCACCATCAACAAAGGCAAGTTTTCTTGTCTCACCAAACCACAAAGCATCTTCAAGAGTTATTCTTCCTGCACCCTCATAAATATTTGGGACTCCTGAATTTGCTGGTCCATACTCATCATCATCAACATCATAAAGCATATCCCTACAAGATGCTAAAAGAGTAGCCCTTACAAGTGCTGATGAGGGATTCCATGAAGGTGCAGAGTTCTTTGTTCCGTTTCCATACCATCCTTCTTTATAATATTGAACAACAAGTGCTCCTGCCCCTGCTGCTGTTGGAGTTGCCATTGATGTCCCTGACATTTGAACAATACCACATGCTGTATTATTATCAGCAGAGTTGACATTCTCACCAGGGGCAGTTAAATCCGTTCCAAACCTGTAATCACCACGATTATTCGGTGCCCCAAAGGAACTCCATGTTGTCTTATATTCCTGATTGTTTGCTCTTCTTGTTGCAACAACTGTTATATCATTTTTTGCAGTTGCAGGACAGGATATTCTTCTTACATTTCCACAAGTCCAAGGGGATACACAATCTCCACCATTTGCTGCTGCAAAAAATACGGTCATATCAATATAATTCCATACAAAATTATCAATATCAAGAGCCTCTAATTCGTATCCACCTGTTCCACAATAATTTAAAATAGCATTACATTGATAACCCCAACTATTTGTATGTATTCTTGCTCCTTCACTATATGCGTCAAGAAGGACACTGTAAAAGCCAGGAGGGTCAGGAGCTAATGGTTCCTGTGATACAAGTCTTGCCCTTTTAGCCATTCCTTTATATTGTTTATTTGTGCTCTGCTGATCAGTTCCACCAAGTGCACTTCCTGCAGTATGAGTTCCATGATCCCCGTTTGCAAAACCTCCACCGTTATAATCAAAAAGTCTTACAATTTTTGGCTGACCGTCTATAGTTCCATTAAAGAAACAATGGTTTGGGTCAAGTCCGTTGTCATTATGCCCTATTATAACTCCCTCACCTCTAATTCCACGAGCCCATATAGATGTATCAACTGAGAGATTTGTCTGAATTACCCATCTTGAAGCATCATTAAAAACATTCTTTTCATATAATCTTCCGATAACAAAAACTCCACTATTATTTGCAATCTGTGCGAGTTTCCCTGCTTCTATTATAAATCCAAATCTTGCAAGATGTTTTGCCTCTTCTAAATCTCTTTTTCCGATGAATAATATTTCACCTCCAAGATTGATAACCTGATTTACAGCATCCATTAGTAAAGAATCGTGAAAAACCTGAACATAAAATTTGTCTCTTAAATCAGGTTGTGTAGTAAATAGTTCCCAGGCATCTTTCGTAAATTTAAAAGCTGGTTTGTAAAGAAAGACACTTCGCACATTTCTTATTTCCTTTATTTCTTCTATCTTTTTTAATGGGTTGTCTGAAACGAAACTTACAATAAAAGCATTCTCATGGATATACCAGGGAGTAAATTTAATACCATAACTTGCACCAATATTTTTTCTTTCTTCTGGAGTCGGGATTTCTGAAAACTGTATAACTACATAATTTAAACCTGGATTAAAATTCCCATCCAACTGAGAAGAGAATATAGGGACACCTTCAGTAATTGGCTCAAAACTTGCTGTATGAAAGTTTATTTTTAAACCTTCACTCATTTGAGATATAAAAAAGAATAAAAATAAAAAATTCATAATATTTATGATATTTTTAAGGGAATTAGACCCTATATGCCTTACATGTAATAATAAAATAAAATTATAAAAATTTCAAGATTTTTCATTTTTAAATACTTTTTTGACTTTATATCCATTTGAATTTAATCTCCGTAAAAGCATTTTCATAATTAAACTCAAAAAGGAATTTTTTTCCATTAATCGGCGTATAAATTAAAGACCAGGTATCCGTTTCCCATGTTTTTAAAATACTTTTCCCTTTATCTTTTATTTCTGATGAAAATACAAGAAAATCACCTTTTCTTTTTAATTCAAATTTAATAAATTTAGGAAAATCTTTCCCGTAATTCCATTCAAATATTTTAAAATGTGGCTTAAATTTTATGTAAGGAAAAAGGTCAGATACTAAAACATTTTTTAAAATTTCTTTCCAATTTTTTTCATATATCTTATCTTTTTCCATAATTTCCTTTTCTTTTAAAATCATACACCATAAAGCACCACCATCAGGTATTACCCTCTTAGGTTTAAATCTTATTTTTTCAAGAGCTAAAAGGGATTCATCAAAAAGAAGAGAACCATAAAACTCCTGGAAAAGTAAATCAATTTCTTCATCAGGCAAAAAATCTTCTATTTTTTTATTTACCGGAATTATTTTTTTCTCATCTTTTACATTTTCTTTTAAAATTTTATAAAGGTAAAAGCTCTCTTCCACAGCATAAACTCTTTTTGCTCCTAAAAGAACCATAAATTTTGAAAAAATTCCCTTACCTGCACCTGCTTCTACACATATCTTGTTTTTGATAAATTTTCTATTTTTTAAAAGTAAATTTTTTAAGGCAATTTCCCTTTTTTTATCCTCATAAATCGGTATAAAGGAAAGAAAATCATCTACATATCTTCTTCTTTTTTCATTTATTTCATTTATTATTTCCATATTAAAACTTCAACCGCCTGTTGTTTCTTCAAGGAGCCCCTTTTTCCTTGCCATATTTTCCGAGAGATTAAAAAGGTAAATTGAGATAATGGAAAAGAAAAAAGAAAATAAGAAAAATATAAAAATAAAGGAAACATTTTCAGGATTAAAAATCTCCTGGGAAAAAAGCTTTAATCCAAGGCTTTTCCTCAAACCATCAAGCCATATTGTAACAGGTGAATATGCTGCAATTAGATTTAAGGGATAAGGAAGAATTTTAACAGGATAAATAACTCCTGAAATTAAAAACAATACTCCTGAAAAGAGTTCCTGAATAAAAAAAGCATACCTGGGATAAATAAGTAAAAGAGATGAAAAAAGTAAACCTGATGAGAAAAATAATGGTATTGCTGAAAAAAAATATATAAAAAATAAAGGTCCAATTAAATAATTTACTTTGAATATTATCTTTCCTGCTAATAAAAGAATTGTCACTGAAAATATTGAAAGAACTAAATAGGCTAAGAATCTACCAAATAAATTTAATGAATAGGGGAAAGGTAAAGTTACCATATACTTTAAAGTCTGATAAAATTCCCTATCACCGAGAATACTCCATGAAATTCCAAATATTGAATTCTGAATAAAAGTCCAGAAAACCGTTCCAGTATATAAAAAGGGGAAATAGGGATTTTCAAAATCAAAACCAAGTATAGCCTTATACATGAATAAAACCAGAATAACTGTAGAAAAGGGTCTTATTGCATGATAAAAGAAAAACCAGAAAGGTCTTGTCCAGTTTGATTCAACCTTGAAAGCTAATAGAAAAGAAGAGTAAAGAAATCTTACTATTGCCATCTCTCAATAAGTGTTCCCCATTTTCTTGCTATTGTTTCCATCTTTATTAAAGCATAGTAAGAAAGTAAAAGAAAAATCACTGATAAAATTGTAAGTATTAAAATTTCAATATAAATGTTTAAAATTCCCTCTGCTTCTTTTCCGAAAAAAGCATGCCTCATAGCATCAAGACCAAGGGTAAGGGGGATAAGAGAAGCTACAAAAATAATAAAAATTGGTAAAACTTTTATCGGATAATATAAACCAGAAATTGCATAAACAGGCTCTTGAAAGAGATTAGATAAGTGCCAAGCCTCCCTTCCCCATAGCAGATATAAAGAAGAAAAAGACATACCAAGCCCATAGAGTCCAAAAAGAGTAATAAAAAATGTTAAAATTGCAAGAAAAGGATTAAAAAGTTTTAATGGTGTTTTAAAAATTATAAAAGCAGTAAAAAGAATAAATATAGATCTGAATAAAATCATATAAATTCCACCTATTGACATTCCAATTAAAATTGACATTTTTGAACAAGGTGCTATTATAAAGTATCTTAAATTACCTGAAAGTTTTTCCCAGTATAGCTGTGAGGCTATACTCCATAAAACATTTATCCAGAAAGCTAAAACAAAACCACCTATTATAACAAATCCTTCAAATACCTTTTTTGCTCCAAGATTTCTGTATAAAAAAATGTAGGAGGCTATTGAAATAAGACCTGTTAAACCATATAAAAAAATCCAAGAACCTTCCCTGTGGGTTGCAACTATTCTAACATAGGCTCTTGCTAATATTGCTCTTATATTTATTGAAAGAGATTCCTTAAATTTTTTCATTTTTCTTTTTCAATCTCTTCAAAAGTTTTACCAACAAGTTTAACAAATACCTCTTCAAGAGTTGGTTCAATTTTTTTAAAAGAAAGTATCTCCTCTTTATTCCTCTTTATCTCATTTATAATTTTTTCAAAAGGTAGATTTTTTTGAGCTCTTATTTTAATGTATATTCTTTCACCTTCCAATTTCTTTTTTTCTAATATTGATAATTCAGAAGTTTTTTCAAGCTCATATTCCCTTGCTCTTATTTCAAATTCATATATATCTTCCTTTTTTACCATTTCCTTTAACCCTTGAGGTGTGTCACAGGCAAGGATTTTTCCCTTATTTATTATTGCTATTCTATCACATAACTCATCTGCTTCAAACATGTTATGGGTTGTTAGAAGTATTGTTTTTCCCTTGTTTTCTCTTACCCATTTTTTAATGAATCGTCTAACCTCAATACTTGACTCAACATCAAGTCCCATTGTTGGCTCATCAAGAAATATTACTTGAGGATTATTTATAAATCCCCTTGCTATATTCATCCTTTGCCTTAATCCTGTTGAAAGTCTTGATACTCTTTTTTTTAGATGGGGTTCTAAGTTAAGTAATTGTGAAAGTTCTTTTATTCTTCTTCTTGTTTCTTTAATTGAAATTCCATAGAATTGGGAAAATAAAAAAAGGGTCTCCTCAAGGGTTAAAATTCCATAACCTATCTCTTCACCTCCTGATACCATATTTATTCTTTTTCTTATTTCTCTAAAATCCTTTTCCACATCATAACCCAAAACATAAGCCTTTCCTGAAGAAGGTAAAAGTAAGGTTGTTAGAATTCTTATAAAGGTTGTTTTACCTGCTCCATTAGGACCTAAAAGACCGAAAATTTCTCCCTCTTTAACCTCTATTGAAACACCATCAAGAGCACAGACTTTGCCGTAATATCTTTTTAAATCAACGGTTTTTATAGGAAAATTTAATTCCATATTCCTTTAATTTCAGTTTTACATTTTGGGCATTTCCCATTTTTAATTTTATTTTCTAAAACAAGAAATATTTCCCTTTTAATAAGCATTTCTCCACAAGAAGGACAATAGGTGCTTTCAATTTCAGGAAAACCCCAAACATTTCCTCCATATACAAATTTAAGACCCTCTTCAAGTCCAATTTCCCTTGCTCTTATTATTTTTCTAACAGAGGTTCTATCACGATCTTGCATTTTATAATCAGGATGAAAGGCAGTAACATGCCATGGAATAAAAGGTGATAAACTTTTAATAAACTTTGCAATCTCTCTTAATTCCTCTTCAGAATCATTGTAATCGGGAACAATAAGTGTGACAATTTCAAGCCATAATCCCCTTTTAAAAACTTTTTCAATCCCTTCAAGAACATATTTAAGTTTTCCACCTAAAATCCTGTAATTTTCTTCTTTAAAACTTTTTAGATCAATTTTATAGGCATCAATTAAACCGGTAAGATAATCCAAAACCTCATCAGTTACATAACCATTAGAAACATAACCTGTTTTAAGACCTTTTTCTTTTGCTAATTTAAAAATTTCCTTTGCCCATTCTGTTGTTATAAGTGGTTCATTATAGGAAGAAATTATACTTTTTGAACCCTTTAAAAGTGCTATTTTTACTATCTCTTCCGGTGTTATTTCCTCATAATAAAGGATAGCTCTTTCATCTTTAAAAGCTTGTGATGTTATCCAGTTTTGGCAATACGGACAGTGAAAGTCACAACCAAGCATACCAAAGGTTAAAGCATAAGAACCTGGTAAAAAATGAAAAAAGGGTTTTTTTTCAATAGGATCATTTTGAAGTCCTGAAACATAATTAAAAGGAACATAAAGTTTTCCATCAATGTTAAATCTAACCTGGCAGATTCCCCTTTTACCCTCAAATATAACACATTTATGGGCACAGGCATAACATCTTACTTTTTTGTTGTCTAAAACCTCATACAGCTCTCCTTCTCTTGTAAGTTCATCTATTCTAATCATTTTTTACCCTTCTTTTTAATAAGAGGATTTGAACCTTAATTGAAAAAAAAATCTTCATAAGTTATTATAATATACTGCTTTTTAAAGGTTCTATTCCATAAATCCATAAGGGAGAAAATAATGTCAACATATCTTATAAGAATTAAGGAAGGAAATTTAGAGTTAGAAATTCAGGGTGACAGGGATTTTGTTGAAAGAAAATTTAAGGAATTTTTAAAAACTTTTTTTAAAAAGTTTCCTGAAGAGAAGTATATTGAAAAAGAGAAATATTTTGAAAAAGAAAAAATCAAGTTAGAAGAGAGTGATTTAGAAAAAACAAAGGATTATTTTAAAAATTTTAAAATAAAAAGTAATACTGAAAAAATGTTACTTGCTGCGAGATTCTATTATGAGAATTTTGGAAGAAAATCCTTTACACTTTCTGATATAAAATCAATCTATAAAATAATGAAATGGAAAATATCAAAAAATCCCTCAACCTTTTTACAGAAGTTTAGAAAAAAAAATTTTATTTATTCTTTACCTAAAAAGAGGAATGGAAAACCACTTTATGTTTTAACTGAGAAAGGATTAGAATTCACTGAAAGTTTGAGGAAGTAAATTAGTATATGATTCAAATTGATGGCTCTTACCTTGAAGGTGGAGGTCAGATTTTAAGGATTTCTCTTTTTCTTTCACTATTAACAAAAAAGCCCTTTTATATCTATAACATTAGAAGAGGAAGACCAAATCCAGGGCTTAAAAACCAACATTTACATATTATAAAATGTTTAAAGGAAATATCTGATATAAAGGTAGAAGGTGATACTTTAAATTCCCTTGAAGTTAAATTTTTTCCAGGAAAAATTAAAGGCGGAAAGGTTAAAATGGATTTTAAAACCGCTGGTTCAATTCCCCTTTTTTTACAGACAATTTTCCCTGTTTCCCTTATATCTGAAAAACCTTTATATCTTGAAATACAGGGGGGAACTGATGTAGAAGGTGCCCCCACCTTTGATTATTTCAGGTTTCATTTTTTACCTTTATTTGAAAAAATTCTTTTTGAAAATGAAATTTTTATTATAAGAAGGGGATATTACCCACAGGGTGGAGGTTTTGTTAAACTTAAATTTCATGGAAAACTTGATAAAATAAATCTAAATTTTGGAAAAGGAGAACTTAAAAAAATAGTGGGCAAATTATCAGGTTCAATAATTTTGAAAGAAAGAAGAGTTCTCGAAAGAATGAAAGAATCCTTTTTGAAAAAAGTTAAAGAAATAAATGTTATCAAGGATATAGAAATATCTTATGAGGAATCCCTTTCACCTGGATGTGCTTTTTTTATCAAGGGAATTTTTGATGGTAATAGAGAACTTGCTCTTGATATATTATGTAAAAAAGGAGTAAGTTCTGAAAAACTGGGTGAAGAAATTGCCGATAGATTTTTATTTCTCTTAAAAAGAGGTGATTCTCCTGATCCAAATCTTTCTGACCAGTTAGTTCCTTTTCTTTGTTTATATGGAGGAGAAATTTTTGTTCCAGAACCAACAAGACACTTTGAAACAGCAATCTGGACATGTAAACATTTTTTAAATTTTGAAGTAGAAAGAAGAGAAGGTTTTTTTAAATTTATTCCTCTCTGATAATTTCACCTTTTTTTAAATAATAGGCTTTTCTTTTCCTTTCAAAAATATCAGAATGGGTGTGACTTGATATACAGATTATTTTTCTATCAAGATTTTTAATGATATAATCTTCAAGAATTTTTACTCCCTTTTTATCAAGTGCATTAAAAGGTTCATCAAGATATAAAAATAGAGGGTCATGGAGCATTGATTTTATTAAGGAAATCCTCTGAAGCTGACCTCTTGAAAGTTCCTTTACTTTTTTGCGGAGATACTCACTTGTTTCAAAAATTTCAGAAATTTCAAAAATTACCTCTTTTTTTATATTATAAAATTTTGATGCAAATTCCAGATTCTCAAGACAGGTTAAGTCAGGATAAAGAAAGGGATTATGAGTTGAAAAGCCTATATTTTTTAAAATTTTTTCCTGATTGTCTCTTATTTTTTTTTCCATGTAAAATATTTCTCCACCTGAGGGGAAAAGTAAAAAGGAAAGAATTTTAAAAAGAGTTGTTTTACCCGCACCGTTGTCACCAATAAATAGATAAAGACCTTTTTCTTTTATTTCAAAATTTATATTTTTTAAAACATAAGTTTTTCTAAAAATTTTTTTTAAATCAATTACTCTGAGATAACTTCCCTTTTCTTCCATTTTTTTCTAAAAATAAAAAACAAAAATATTAAAAACAAAATTAATAAAAGAAAAGGTGGAATAAAATCCTTTAACATTTCACCTTTTTTGACTTTAATTTCAAAAGATAAAATTTCGTTAGCCTTTAAATTTTTAAAGGAATAAACATAAAAGCTTCCCTGTGGTGTTTGTAAATTTTCTTTTTCAAAATTCATCCTTGTTTTTAATTCAAGTTCCTTTGGTAGCATAACAAGAAATTCATTTGTTATAAAGGGTATTTTTCTTTCAAATTTAATCCTGTCAAAGGGGAGATGATAAAGCAAAGAAATTGTTTTTAACCCAGGTTTAAACCCTTCCTTATATATAAAGGAATTTTCAAAGAGTTTAAATTCAAAAGGAAGAACACCCTGTGGAGAAAAAATATGTGTAGCATTAGGAGGAAGAGGTATTCTAAATTCTCTTTTAACTGTTTTGTTATGAGCATTAAAAAAGTTGTAAACTTCAATTACCTGAATTAATCCAGGTGATGGTATAAAAGCAATATGTGCTCTCTGCAAAACCATTTGCTCATAATTTGAAACAGTGTCATAGACACTTAACCTTATTTTATCATCATCCTTAAGTATTGGATCAGTTCTGTATCTTATACCCTGATAGTTAATTTTCACAATATATATTCCCTTTCTATCATTTTTGAATAAAAACTTTCCCTCTCGGTCAGTTTTTGTGAAAGAGGAATCAATAAGTGAAAGAGCAGAGTCAAGTTCATAAAATGTTACTTTATAATCCTTTAAAGGAATGGAGTCTTTTAAAAGAAGTTCCCCTTTTAAAAATATTGAAAAAAATAATAATGTTATTTCCATGTTTATTTATACTATTTTTGAATTCCTAATTTCAAATTTATTCATTTAAATATTCAAAAAAGAATTCCCCTAATTTTTTTATATTTTCTATGCTTATCTTATCCCATGTATCTTTTTCTGTGTGCCAGTAAGGGTAGTCAAAATCAATTAAAAGAATAACCTTTTCCCCTTTCTTTAGAAGGGGTAAATGGTCATCAATTATATAATGTTTTACTTTTTTGAACATAAAATCCTTTTTCCTTTTTTCTGCAAAATCAAAAATCTTTAAGGTTAAATCTGGAGCTAATTCATAAGAAAAACCTTCCATAAAAATTTCAAGGTTTTTGTCACCGATCATATCAAAAATAACTCCCCATTCAATTTTATAATTTTTTGTTTTTGCAAAATGTTTTGAACCGTAAAGAGGTGCATTATCACCGAAATCTTCCCCATCAAAGAAGACAAATAGAAAATTTTTATGAGTATTTTTAAGTAAATTTGCCAAATATAAAAGTAAAAGAACACCTGAACCTGAATCATTTGCACCTTCTATACCAGGCTTTGTATCATAGTGGGTTCCAAGAAGTATGAAATTTCCTTTTCCCTTTTTAAATATTAAATTAAAAAATTTATACCCATCTTCATAAAAAGAATCTATCTCAGATTTAAATCCCATTCTTTCAAATTCCTTTAAGAGAAATTTTCTTAAATTTTCATGAGCAAAAGTTCCCGGAACTCTTGGTCCAATTGACATTAAAAAATTCATATAAAAAATCAAAATTGAATCCTTTATCATTAAAATATTGAAAAGGGAAAAGTTTTTATGTCAACTCCAATACAGAAAATTCCCTTTTTTGGGGGTATTATTACCCATCTATCCCTAATCATAACTTTATCAAGTTTTTTATTAGCCTTTAAGTCAAAAATAAAGGCTTCAAGAGGTTTTCCCTTAAAAAGAATTTTTATATTATCTTTTTCATCTGAATAAAGGTATATATAAAGCATATTTTCTTTAACATCCATATAAATAAAATTTGTATCTTCATTTTTTATTTCAAAAATTGATGAAAGTTCCTTTTTAGGCGAGCCTTCAAAAATAATGGGTTTGTATTTATACTTCATATACTCAAGGATTAAAGATTCAGAAATTTTCTTTATATCAAGGCTTACCTTTCCTTCAAAAATAAGTTTCAAGGTATTATTATATTTTTTAACACCGATTCCAGGTATTGTTTTTATAAGATATCTGTTATCACCATCAATAATAAGAAAACCGGAATAGGTTTTCTCAAGAGTCAATTCCTCTAACTCAAAGAGGGAAAATTCTCTAATATTTAAATTTTTTTCACTCCCTATTAAAATTTCACATTTATTTATATTTTTTAGTTTTCCTCTTATTTTTAAAAGATTTTCATGAGGAATTAATGTAATTGAATAATCGTAAGATTTATCACTCAATCTTAATTTTGATTTAGTTTTAATAAAGTTTTCCTTTATAACTTCTTCTTCATAAATTCCACCTTTAAGTTCACCTTTTTCACCAATTAATTTTGTAAGAATTAAAAGTTCATAAAATTTTATGTTACCTCTATTATAAATTCTAAAATCCAGATTTTTTTCATAGGATTCTTCTTCTTTCAATTCTGAAAAGGAAAAAGGCTTTGCTTCTGCCTTATAAAGTTTGTTATTTATTATTCTGTAATAATTAAATTTATAGGGTAAAGGATTGAATACTGATAATTTTTTACTATTATCAAGAAAATCTTCTTTTAACTTTTTACCATAGTGCTTTATTTCCCTTATTTCTTCTTTTAAAAGTTCGATATTTTCTGAATTATAGAGGGTTAAAAAATTTTTTATTTTTTCTTTAATATAATAATTTGAAATATTGGGATTTTCAATTTTTAATACTATGTTTAAAATATGGTATTTAAAAATAGTTTCTTCAAGCTTTTTAAAATAAGGAAAACTTTTCTTTATTTTGACTTCTGATTTAAATTCATACAATTCACCCTTATCAGGAATACTTGATGTTATTTCTTCAATGGAGAATAAATTTTTACTAATATCCTCTTTTATTAGAAAGGAATCAAGGAATACAATTTTTGAGTCAGAAGAAACATTAACTATTTTTATTTCATTTTCAATATCATTTACTATTAAGTAGGGTCTTTTTACAGGAACTCTTGAAAATATGAATTCTATGCCAAATCCCTTTAAAAGTGCTAAAAATCCTTTAGGAAGTTTATTTATATAAGGCAAATAAACTGTTCTTTCTCCTGAAAAACTTTCCTTCAATTCTTCAAAAATAATTTTAAAGTTTAAAATCAAAGAAAAGGAATCAATAACATTTACTGGAATAAAGTAATAAAGTGTGTTTAAACCAATTTTCTTTAATCTAAGGGGAAGGTTTATTTTAATTTCTTCTAAAATGTTTTCTTTATAAAATCTAAGGAAAAAGGAAGTGTTTGCTCCTAAGTATATATACCTTAGATTTCCCTTTTCCATTTCCTGTAATAATTTCTCAAATTTTATTCTCCATTCTGGATAACTTAAATTGTAACTTTCCTCATAATTTGTATCCAAAACAGGAATAAAAAATTTTTCTTCTTTCATAATTTTTTCAATATTCTTTCAGATTTTGAAATGTAATCAAATTTATCATTAAATTCAAAGGGAAGGAATTCTGTTTTACCAAGAACAAGAAACCCCCCTTTTTTCAGACTATTATATAGATTTTCGAATACAATTCTTTGTTTATCCTTAATAAAATATATAACAACATTTCTGCAAAGAACGAGGTCAAAATTAAAAAGTGGTGGTTTTTTTATTACATCATGAAGAAAAAATGTAATATTTTTTTTCAAATACTCAACTATTTTATATTTTCCATTTATTTTAAAAAAATATTTTTCAATAAATTCCTTAGGTGTTTCAATAAACTTATCAGGAAAATAAATCCCTTCTTTTGCCTTTTCAATTATTTCACTATCAATATCTGTTGCAAATATTTTGTAGTTTTCAATTTTTTCCTCGTTTAAAATTATGGCTAAAGAATAGGGTTCCTCTCCAGAGGCACATCCAGCACTCCATATATAAATTGTTTTTCTATTTCTTAACTCAGGTATAATTAACCTTCTTATTTCTTCAAAGGTATTTTTATTTCTGAAAAAGTATGATACATTTATTCCTATTTCATCTATAAATTTTTTTCTTTCTTCAAAATCACTTTCCAGTTTTTCAATATAATCGAGAAAATTTGAAAAACCGCTTTTCCTCATCCTTACTCTTATTCTTCTTTCAAGGTAACTATCTCTGTAATAGGATAAATCAATACCTGTTTTTTCAAGTATTATTTCTTTTATACTTTTTAAATCAAACATTAATAGTTTTTCTGATAATTTCAACATTTCTTTTTACCACTCTGTTTTCAGGTTCAATTTTTAAGATCTCTTCAAAATATTTAAGAGCATTTTCGTATTTACCTTCTTTTAAATAAATATTTCCCATTCTGAATAAGGCTTCCTTGTTATGCTTATCAATTGATAAAACCTGTGTGTATAGATTTTTACATTCATCAAATTTTCCCTTTTCATAATAAAAATCAGCAAGGGCGAGTTTATACTTTATATTTGATGGAGATAGTTTCATTGCATTTTTCAAAAATTCTTCAGCTTCCTTTATTTTTCCTAAGGCTCTGTATGATAAACCGAGACCATAATTAACCTCAGGATTTTTCGGATCATATCCTTTTATTATTGAAAGTATCTCTATAACCTGAAGAAACTTTTTTTCATTATAAAGTTTCTGAGCAAGAAGAATATAAGGTGTTTTTAAGAAAGATTTTTCCTTCATTAATGCTCTTATTATTTCCTCTGACTTTTCTTTTTCCCCAATTTTTTCAAAATAAATTGCCTTATTAAGTAAGAATCTCTCATCATCAATTTTAATTTCATTTAATTGTTTTATAATTTTTTCTGCTTCCTCTAACCTGTTAGTTTCGAGGTAAATATAAAGCAAATTGTTAAGTATTTTTGGATTAAGGGGGTCCAATTTTAATGCTTCATTTAAATAAGAAATTGCTTTTTCGAACTCCTTTTTATAAATAGAAAGAAGTCCTAAATAAAAATAACCTTCTGGTTTATTGGGAGCAAGCTCATTGAGTCTTTTAAATTCTCTCTCAGCCTCTTCAAATAATCCTGTTTTTAGAAAGGCATACCCTAAGTTTATATGTTCAAGAATTTTTGCTTTTGAAACTTCTTCCTTTTCAATTTTTTCTTTTGTTTCTATAACCTCTCTTAAGAGGAGATTTTTAAAAGTCTCAGCAAGGTCAAAGAGATTTTCACCTGTTTCCTCTAAAATTTCTTTTACAGTTTTTTTTCCATCAATCCTTTCAATAATTTTAGCTTCTTTTTCATCTCTTGGCACATAGGTTTTGTCTTTTAAAATACATATTTCATCTAAAGATGGAATAATATCTTCTATTTTTCGCCATTCATCAAAGGTTCTTGCAGATTCTAAAAGAAGATAAGAAGGGTCAATAGAAACAATGGGTTTTTCCTTTGGAAACTCATCAGGTTCAAAGTTAAAATATCCATCATTCCAAGAAATTGCATTGGCAACAAATTTTTTAATTTCCTCTTCGTAGGCTTTTTTAATTTCGTTTTCTGGAACATTAAGTTCTAAAAGAGCACTTCCTATATTTGGTTTTCCTTTGTCAACAAGTGATTTGGCTTCTTTTAACTTTTCCTCATCAATTATCCCTTTTGCTAAAAGAATTTCCCCTATTCTTTCAGGTCTATTAACCATTTTACCATATATTACTATTCCCCCCTTAAAATATAGTTCTAAAAAATCTTCTCCATTTGTTACTGATAACCTTCCTGTTTTTTTACCCATAACCATTAACTGAACTACATCAGAAAAAGGCACCTCTTTAAGAGAACCTCTCATGGGTAGTCCTCAAAAATTCTTTCTTCTATTATTTCAATATCAAAAATTATATTACTTTTCTCATTGGCTGAGTTTCCCTTTAGACTTATTTTAATTTCCTCTTTTTTTACTCTATTTTCAATTATTTTCTGTGTTTCCTTAAGATAATCTTCAAATTCTTTTAAATCAAAAAACTCTCTATTAAGAATTTCTTCTTTTAGATTTTCATCGAGGTTCAAGTTTTCTTTTTTTATTTTTTCATTTAAAATTTCTTCAAGTATTTTTCTATCTGGTTTTTTTAAGGAAACATTTTTTGAAGACTCAAATACTTTTTTGTATTCCTCCGGTAAATAGATTTCTTCAGGATTTTTCTTTATTCCTATTAAAAATTTTTTCCCATTATTTTTTTCTTCTATAATTAAAGGTAAAATTTTATCTCTTAAATCCTCCACATCAAAAAATATTTCTGCATCATCTATTACAATAAAATTATAATCTTTAAAAATTGTATTAAGTTTACTTTCGTCTTCAAAGAATAAATCTGATATGTCATTTGAATGGTAAAAAACTTTTTTCTTTTCTTTATTTATTTCATAAGCATAAAGAAGATGAGTTGAAAGTCCCCTCCTTCCCTGAGAAAAGATAAGTAAAATCTCAGGTTTACCTTCTCTTGCTTGTTTTTTTATTTCTTCAAGAACATCTCTGTTATAATCAGACTCAATTATAAATACTTCTTCCTCTTCTTTTACTTCTATAATTTCTTCAATTTCTTTTTTTTCTTCTGTAGTACTGATTTCTTCAATTTCTTCAGTTTCTTCAGATTCCTTTATAGCTTCTTCTAGAATTATTGGTTCCTCTTTCTTTAAAACACTGCTTTTTATCTCTTCTATCCATTTTTCAACCTCAAGAACCCTATCAGGATCAAAAAGGGCTTTTTCAATTTCTATATCTTGAACACCTATTTCACCATAAATTTTTTGATACTCAATCAGTTTTGTAACATCGCTGATAAATTTTCTGTATTCTTCTTTTAAAATCTGCAAGTCTTTTACTCCTATAAGTTTTTTGAGTCTATCAGTTTTAAATCCCTTCATTTCCCATATATAAATTTTTTCCTTTAAGGCTGTTTTTAAAGCTTCCTCTTCCCTTGCAACTACTTCTAATTTTTCAAGGCTTTTTTCAATTTCAGGTATTATATCTGAAAAGAAGAGTATAGGAAGTGATATTCCTGTTATTTCTTCTATATCTTTTTCTTCAATTTTTTCTTTTGAAATAAACCTTAAAAAAATTTTATTTATATCACCTTCTATTTCTCTTATATTTTTGTAATTTTTCCTTGAAATCAAATTAATAAATCTTTCCTCTAATTCTATTCCTCTTTTAATTAGTTTCTCTTTTATAATGATTTTAATATCTTCTTCATCAGGTGGCAATATTTCTATTAAAAGGCCTCCTTTTATCCTTGATAAAAGTTCGAAAGGTAGGTCCTTTAATTCATTATAGGGAATTGAGGAAGAGAGAATTATTTCAACCTCATTCGCAAGAAGTATTTCAAAATTATTCGTGAACTCCTCAATTATTTCACTTTTTATTTTTGAAAAATTTTCAAAATTATCAATGATTAAAAATCCCTTTTTAAAATCGTATATTTTTTCATAATTTTTTTCAAATTCTTTTGGTATAAGAAAAAGGTCCTTAATGTTTTTTTCTCTTAATCTGTGTGTAAGAGCAGTTACAAGGTGGGTTTTACCCATTCCTGGTTCTGAGTATATAAAGACTGGATTGAAAACAAGTGGATCCTCTATTATGGTTTCAAGGGCTCTTTTTGCCATTCTGTTCCCTTTATATTCAACAAAGTTTTTAAAGGTAAATCTTGGATTTAAAAGGGTCATTTTTTCAAAAGTTCATTTATCTTTTTTGCAAGTTTTTTTGCCTGAACTTCTACCATTCCCAGTATAGTTCTATCATCAAAAAAGGTGGTAAGGAGCAGGTCTTCCCCAACCAGGGTGTAATATATATTCCAGCTATTACCTTCCTGAAAAAAAGTTACAAAATTTTTTTCTCCTATTATTCTTGCCAATTCTCTTGTGCTTTGAAAAATCCCTGCAAGTAATGCTGATATGGCAAGTAGATTAAAGGGAGTTTTAAAACCTGAAGAAACAAGTAATTGTCCTGAAAGGGTAGAAAGCATTGAAGAATGTGTGTTTGCTCTGTATGTAAAATCATCAAGCAATTTCTGTAATTCAACAAATTCTTCAACACCTAAAATTAAAGTGTCTTTATTCACATATATATTTTAAAATATTTTTCCCTTTTATTTCCCCTTTTCAAAAATCAAATGGTAACTAATAGAAAATAAAAGTAATGTCCAGGTCCCTTTCAGGTAGGTATAAGGTTTAAAAAGATGAGGGAATTCAGTGCCTGTAAGTTTTAAAACAATTGCTATTATAAAAGTAATAAGGGAAAGTATAAAAATTATTTTTGAAATGTTCATTTTTTAACCTCTTTTTTAAAAAGGGACTTGAACCTTATAATTATATTTTAAATTATTTGACTGAATTTGTAAAGTTATTATATAATTAATTTAAAAAGGAGGAGGGTTAAATCCCCTAAAATTTAAAAATAACAATTGGAGGACTAAAAATGGCTAAAAAAAATCCCTTTGAAGTTGCTCAGGAGCAGCTTGATAAAGCTGCCCAAGTTTTAAAACTTGAGCCTCATGTTCACGAGATGCTAAGGTGGCCTATGCGGGAAATACATGTTTCTATACCTGTAAAAATGGATAATGGAACTGTTAAGGTATTTAGAGGGTTCAGGGTTCAGTATAATGATGCTCTTGGCCCAACAAAGGGTGGTATAAGATTCCATCCTGAGGAAACTATTGATACTGTTAGAGCACTTGCAGCCTGGATGACATGGAAAACAGCACTTATGGATTTACCTTATGGTGGGGGAAAGGGTGGTGTTGTATGTAATCCAAAAGAAATGTCTCAAAGGGAACTGGAAGAACTTTCAAGAGGATATATAAGAGCTATAGCCCAGGTAATAGGACCTGAAAAGGATATTCCTGCTCCTGATGTTTACACAAATCCCCAGATAATGGCTTGGATGATGGATGAATTCAGTAAAATAAGACAGTATAATGCCCCTGGGGTAATTACCGGGAAACCTTTAAGAATAGGTGGTTCTGTTGGAAGAAATGATGCTACTGCAAGAGGTGGTATGTATGTATTGAGAGAAGCTGCTAAAAAACTCGGGATAGACCTTAAAAAAGCAACCTGTGCAATTCAGGGATACGGAAATGCAGGATACTTTGCCCACAAACTTATAACAGAAATGTTCGGAACAAAAGTTATTGCTGTCAGCGATTCAAAAGGTGGAATTTTAAACAAGAAAGGACTTCCCTTTGAGGAAGTTTTTGAACATAAAAATAAAACAGGTTCTGTAGTAGGTTTTAAAGGAAGTGAAAAAATAACAAATGAGGAGCTTCTTGAACTGGATGTGGATATTCTTATTCCAGCAGCACTTGAGGAAGTGATAACAGAAGAAAATGCAAATAAAATAAAGGCTAAAATAATTTTAGAGCTTGCAAATGGACCTGTTACTCCTGAAGCTGATGAAATTTTGCACAAGAAAAATATTTTATTTTTACCTGATTTTCTTGCTAATGCAGGTGGTGTTACTGTTTCTTACTTTGAATGGGTTCAGAATATTACTGGGTTTTACTGGGAAGAGGAAGAGGTTTATTCGAGACTTGATACAAAAATGACAAAGTCCTTTAATGCTGTCTGGGATGCTATGAAAGAATTTAATGTTGACCCCAGAACTGCTGCATACGCTGTGGCAGTGAGAAGAGTGGTGGAAGGAATGAAATTAAGAGGCTGGGTGTAATTAAGGAGATATATAACAGGGGGAGGGGAGAGTATTATTCTCCTTTTCCCCTTTTAAATCTTTAAATAAACTTTTATTCTATAATTTGAGTTAAAATTTAGTAAAAAATTTTTCCCGGGTTCAAAATGCCTTTTGGGTCAAAAATTTTTTTAATATCTTTATGAATTCTGTATAAAAAAGGTGATATTTCTCTTTTAAACCCTTCCTTTTTTAAATAACCTATTCCATGCTCTGCAGTTATTGTCCCACCATATTTTATTATGAGATTCCATATAATTTTTGAAATTTCCTTAATCAACCCTTTTTCATCCATTTTATAAGTCAAATTTATATGTATATTCCCATCACCAAGATGACCGAATATATAACCTTCTTTATTATAATCCTTAAGAATTTTTTTTATATCCTCAATAAATTCTATAGCTTTTGTTAATGTTATCCCTGCATCCTCTGAATGAACTTTAAAACCCATTTTTTCTGTTTCATAAAACATATTTTTTCTTATATTCCACATTCTTTCAATAGTATTTTTATCATCTCCTACAAAAATGTTATTTATCTTTTCTTTTTCCGTTAGTAAATAAAATCTTTCAATAATCTTTTCTATATCTTTTTCCCCTCCTTCAAAACTGATAAAGAGTATAGAACTTTCTATTTGGAAAAAATTTTTAATTTTCTCTTTTACTAAATTAAAACAACTTTTATCCATAAATTCAATTACTGAAGGGAAAAATTTATTTTTGATAATTTTTTTTACAAACTCAAAAAGTTTATTATTTTCTTCAAATCCAAGCATTATAAGAATCTCTTTTTCAGGTTTTGGAATTACCTTAAGAGTAATCTTTGTAAATAATGCAAGTGTTCCTTCAGAACCACATAAGAAATTCAATAGGTTGTAACCAGCCTTCCATTTTCTTGTTCTTTTACCTATTGTTTCTACTTTCCCATTTGGAAATACACATTCCAGTTCAAGAAGGTAATTTGATGTAACACCATATTTATAAGCCTTAGGACCCCCTGCGTTTGTTGCAACATTACCACCAATGGTACATGAATCAAGACTCATTGGATCAGGTGGATAAAAAAGATCAAAGGATTTAAGAACTTTATTAATTTCCCCTGTAATTACACCAGGCTCAAGGACCACATATTGATTTATTTCGTCAATATCAATAATTTTATTCATCCTTTCAAAGGATATAACACCACCTTTTAAAGGAACAGCACCACCTGAAAGACCTGTTCCCCCTCCTCTTGGTGTTATTGGAATTTTATACTTAAAGCAGTATTTAATAAATTCAGAGACTTCTTCTACTTTTTGAGGAAGAAATACAAATTCTGGTATTTTACCCTTAACCGGTGATTCGTCCTCAGAATATTTGATTAATAAATCTTTATCTCTTAATAATTTATTTTCAAATTTAGTTAAAATTTCTTTTATTCTTGATTAAGATTTTTATCCTCTCATTCCAATTACAGCAAGGGCTGCAGCCCCAAAAAGAAGAAACAGGAAGAAGACTACACCAATCGGTATTAGAACAACAAGAACTGCTTTAGGAAGATCAAGTTCATGAACAATCTGTGTTACCTTTATGGCAACAATTACCATCCATATTAAGGCAATGGCACCAAGAAAAGAGCCTATAAAAGGTATAACTGTTACCCATTGAATTATATCAGACATTGCAAGAGGTTTAAAGTAAGAGAGGTAATTTCCTTTACCACCGAAGATTTTTGCAATAATCCACAATATTCCAACCCAAATAAAAAATCCAATCACAGCAACAATTGGACCAGTGATTATACCTGGAATAAACTTAAAAGAACCAATTGAACTTGCAAGTCCCGCAATAGCAACAATTAAAATTGAAAAATTTAAATATTCAGGTTTTTCAGATACTTCCTTTATTACATCTTCTTTTAATTGTAAAATTGAAAGAGCTTTTTCAATTATTTTTCCAAAATCCATTTTTTTTCTTTCTATTTTTTAGGATTTGAACCTTTTATTCAAAAAATTTTAACACAATTTTAATTCTAAAATCAAAATTGTTCTTTTCCTTATTAAGGTGAGGGTTATTTATATAAAAAGGTAAATATATTTTCAACATAAAATTCTTAAAGTATTTTATAAAGTAAATTCCTGAATCCCAAAGATTGAAGTCACCCCATAAAATCTTTTCATAGAAAATTCCAAAATTTTTAAAACCCGAAGAAAAGAAAAAAGATAATACATTTTTAAATCTTACAAATTTATAGCCTTTTAAATAAATTCCTTCCTCACCTGTAAAGGTATAATCAGAAGATAAAAGAGAAATTCTTTCAAAAGGGGAACTCAAGATATCATAAGAGGAAATGGAATAATTATTAAAGAACTCCTGTAAAGGGAAATGACCCTCAATTCTGCCGTAAAAAAATTTTATATTTATAAGGTCAAAAGGATTTATGTAAGATAAATATGGATAAAAAGGGCTAAAAGAAAGTTCATATTTTATAAAAAATTTTTTAAAGTTATAATCTCCTGAAAATCTTTGGGGATAAAAAGAAAAATTAATGTTAATCTCATTATAAAATAAGTCAGTGACAGGGAAAATATAAAATCCAAAATTAAAACCTGCATAATTGGCATCATCAAAAAATTTACTTTCTTTTTTTGAGTTTTTATAAATAAATTCTGAAAGAAAAATTCCTTTTTTAGGATCCAATGAATATTCCTGATATCTTTTTTTAAAACCTATTTTTAGGAAATAATTACTTTCAAAAAATAGAGAATTTAGGTATATGATATTCTGGGGAAAAACAAAAGGAAAACTTATGCCATATTTAAGGTTATAATAAATATCCTTTCTCTTTGTAGAATAGAAAATTTCTCCATTAAGAAAGGGGTATTTTCTTAAATATGAAAAAGTAAAATTAAAACCAGGGGAAATGTGAGAAAAAGGTGAATAAAATAAAAAGGGAAAATAATTTAAATGGAGTCCATTTTCTTGAGGGTTATGATTTAAGGATAATTTTCTTTCAAAATTAACTGGATAAAAGTTATTTATTCTTTTTATGTCGAGAGAAAAATTATAAGGGTCAAGAATTATTTTTTCAGGTTCAAAATCCGTTTGAATTTTTATAATAGTATCCCTTTTGAAAAAATCTATTTTTGTTTTAAAAGTATCTTTACCTTTTACAAGAAATAAACTAATTGGATAAATTGTATTACCATTATTTTTAATTTTAATTTCATTTAACCATTTATCTTTTTCTTTAAATTTTTTAAATTTTACAATCTCATAATCACTTAAAGGTAATCCCTTTACATATATATTTTTTATCTCTTTTAAAGATTTCCCGTAAATTTCCTCTGCTACTTTAAATAAACTATCAGTATCGGGATGTTTAAATCTAAATCTTATGTAGTATTCCTTTAGAAATTTTTCAAAATTTTCTTCTCCCATTATATCAAAAAGTATTGCATAAATATGAGACCCTTTTGAATAAACTGAAAAATAATTATTCTTAAAAGCATAAGAAGGCGTTAAGAGAATATCATCAAAACCTTCCCTTATTGTTTCAGTTATATCTTTTGTATTCTCATAGAAAATTTTTAAATTTTTTTTCTTTTTAACTTCGTAATAATCAGTTATAAAAGAAGTGCCTCCCTCATCAAGCCATGCTTCATCTTCCTGATTTGAAGCAAGAATCCCCATAAAATATGTGTGACCAACCTCATGAAGAATTAAATCAAATGTATCTCCACCGCATAAAGCAAAACCAGGATACTCCATCCCTCCTCCGATTAAACCATCCACAATCTTTAGCCATTTATAAGGATATTCACCAAATATTTCTTTTAAATAGTTATATGCCCTTACTCCCCTTATTAAAAAGGAATCTTTGTAAGATTCATTTTTTTTCCTGTAAAAGGCAATAATATGAGTATTATCAATTATCGTATCCTGATATAGAAAATCTGGATCACAAGAGAAAAAGTAATCTATTATATTTTCAGCTTTAAAAATTACCTCTTTAAAGCCATCTTTTCTTACAGTATCATTTTTTGAAATGCATTCTCCAACACCTGCTACAATAAAATTACCAGGAACTTTAATTTTAACAGTATAATTGGAAAAGTTATGATAAAATTCAGCATTAAAATGCCATTTTCTATTATGCCATCCTTTTTCATCAAATACACACATAACAGGATAAAACTGACCAAAATCATAGTGATTTTTATTATAACCTGATCGGTATCTAAATAAAGATGGAACCTTACTTTTAAAATATATCTCAAATTTTATTGAATCCGATGGTTTTAGGTCCTCTTCAAGGGGTATTAAAAGCAAAGTTTCGTCTATTTTAAATCTAACCTTTTTATTTTTAATTTTTACTGAATCTACTTCTATATAGCCATCTTTATAAAAAAATTTTCCTATTATTCTTATAAATGAAATGAGATAATCCTTGAAAAAACTTTTATATGCATATGTGTTAAGATTTTTGTAAGCATTGTTATATAAATGGAGATATAACTCCTTTAGAACATAAGGTGAATTATTTTTATAGATTATTTCCTCATAACCTTTCAAAATATCCTTTAAAGTGTCAAGTTCTAAATCCATCTTGTAATTTACCTTTTGCTCCCAGAGTAGAATAAAAAATATAAGAAGACTCATTTTCTGTATATTACACAGAAATTGTCATCCTGCCATAATTCAATTTCTTTAACATCAAATACTTCTTTTATACTTTCATAAAAATATTCTGCAATATTTTCTGTTGAAGTGGGGAAGGGAAATCTTTCATTTAAATTTTCTCCTTCATTGGGCAAAAGCTTATCTATAAATTTTTTAATTTCCATAAAATCAATTGTATAACCTTCATCATTTCTTTCATTGACATTTATTGAGACTATGAGCGTATAAAGGTGCTCATGAAGCTCTTCTTTTTTTCCCTTATAAGATAAGAGGGCATGTTTTGCCCTGAAACTATTTTTATATTTTAATATAAAAGCCATTATAAGAGCCCTCTTTTTTTTCTTAAATATATTTCAATTGAGTAAAAGGTTATAAATAATAATAAGAGAAAAATACTTTTTGAGGAAAATATTTCTTTTTTAAAAATTTTTTCTTTATCCTTTATCTTATAATCGTAATTCAAAGGTATCTTTTCTCCACCTGTATAGAGTCTTGCTGATTCAAGAAATTGAATATCAAAAAATTTTGGCTTTTCTTTTTCTTCTTCTATTTCTAAATTAAAAGTTTTATTAAAAATTTTTATAAGATATTTACCCTTTTTAAAATTTATTAAAGGTGATTCATATATATTTTCTGTTTCTCTTTTAAGAGAATATTTTTTTCCATTTATGTAAAAAGGCAAAAAGGGAGGGATTTCACCAAAACTTTTAATAAAAAAGGATAAACTGAATTCACCTTCTGTTTCTTTTTCTGAGAAAAGAGGAACTATTTTAGGATCTAAATTTGATAAAAAATTTTTTCTTATTATTTCTATAAATTTTTTTTCTAAATTTCTTTCTGATGCAAGATTTATTTTCCATAAGTCAGGTGTTGATATTATCAAATTTTTTTCATCGGTCAAAATTAAAGGCAATTTTTTGTTATCTAAGAAGAAATAAAAAAGTGTATCTCCCTTTAAATTTTTTTTAATTTCAATTTTTTCAAT